>DASZFO010000015.1 GCA_035939775.1 Pirellulales bacterium
CCCGCCTTATGTCCACGGCACACGTTCAAAGGGTAGCACTGACGTTTACGGCGTGGAAATGGGAGACCACGATCACCGCCAGCTTGCAATCTTGCTTAATAGCTGCAAGGCTAGGGTCGTGCTGAGTGGCTATCCTTCACCACTTTATGACGATCTTTACAAAGGGTGGCGATGCGTCGAGTTCGACATTGCGAACCACGCTGCGGGCGGCAAGACCAAATCACGCGAGAGGGAATGCCTTTGGATGAATTTCTAGGAGGTCCGAGCGATGGCAGAGCTTGTTACGTGCCATTGGTGCCACCAACCGGCCGAACCGGATGACATCTGCGAGACGTGTGGCGGCTGTGCAGTGTGTTGCTGGGAAGACGCACATTGCCACATCTGCGGCCAGTCGATGGTAATGTGTATGGAATCTTATTGTGGCGGGAATGAGACACTCGACGCCGAGCGAAACTGACGCATTTCTTGGCCGGCTGCCCCGCTGCCGCTTTCAACTCAGCCTGCGGACATTGCTGATCGTCGTGACGGCGGCATTTGCCACCTGCTAAGATGCCGGCATGGACGAGAAGCCCCGCGAGCCGCTCCATAAGCGGAATTACATCTGCCGAGAATGTGGCAAGATTCGCCGAGCACCGGCGCATTTTGTGCCAAACGGGCCATCGCCTCCGGAATGCTGCGCCGACAAAATGAAGCTGCTCGACCATCAGCAGACCGTCGCGGCGAACCGCCTGACTGCAAAAGAGCGCGTCGATTGGCTGCTTGGTGGCGGTAGGGTCGTTAAGGCGCGGGGAACTCGCCAATGGAAGCCGGGCTGATAGTCTGTGCCCTCGTCCACCCACCAGCACATTGTTCACCCAGCAAAGATATCTCAGTTCTCGAACCTGAAATCTCCCCCCATGACGACTGCAGCATCCAAAACCGCTTCGCGATTTGCCACGCTCCGATGGCTGGGCGGGACCGACGGGCATTTGCGGCTGATCGATCAGACGCGGTTGCCGGGAGAGCTGGTCGAGATAGATTGCTACGACGTCGAGGCGGTCTGGGAGGCGATTCGCTCGTTGCGGGTGCGCGGCGCGCCGGCGATTGCGATGGCCGCCGCGTATGGCGTTTGCCTCGGATTGCAGCAGGCGGCGAGCGGCGATGAAGCGACGTTCTTCGCCCGCTTCGACGAGGTGGCCAGTTACTTGGCGTCGAGCCGTCCGACCGCGGTCAATCTCTTCTGGGCGCTGGAACGGCTGCGGCGAGTGGCGGAGAGCGGCCGCCGGACGACCACACGATCCGACAGATCGCAAGACAGACTCATCTCCCTCCGGGAGAGGTTGGGTGAGGGGAAGGCGGCGCGTGGCGGCGATTCCCCTCACCCCGGCCCTCTCCCAGAGGGAGAGGGAGAAGCGTTCTCACCGGCCGCGATCCTGCGAGAGCTGCTCGACGAAGCCCACGCCATTGTCGAAGAGGATCGCCAAGTCTGCCGCGCGATTGGCCGGCATGGCGCCGAGTTGCTCGCCGATGGTCAAGGAGTTTTGACACATTGCAACGCGGGCGGCCTGGCCACTGCCGATTATGGTACGGCGTTGGCCGTATTCTTCACGGCTCACGAATCCGGCAAGCGGCTGCATGTTTACGCGGACGAGACCCGCCCGCTATTGCAAGGCGCTCGGCTCACAGCCTGGGAGCTGCAACAACGCGGGATTGATGTCACCTTGATTTGCGATTCGATGGCGGCCAAAGTGATGCGCGAGGGACGGGTTCAGGCGGTTGTCACTGGGGCGGACCGGATCGCCGCGAATGGCGACACGGCGAACAAAATCGGCACGTATGGAGTTGCGATCCTGGCCGCGGCCCACGACATTCCCTTCTACATCGCCGCGCCACTCAGCACGTTCGACCTTTCGATCGCCTCGGGCGAGCAAATCCCGATCGAGCAGCGCAGCCCGGAAGAGATCACTCATGGCTTCGGCCGCCGAACTGCCCCGGAAGGGATCGATGTCTATAACCCGGCCTTTGACGTTACCCCGGCCCACTTGATCCGCGCCATCATCTGCGAGCGCGGCCTGATCCAACCAGTCACGCGCGAACGGATCGCGCAAGTCGTCGTTGGTTAAAGCTTCGCAACAAATCGAGGATTTTCGACACTTGTCAACGATCCGTTTCGTACTTTGCCCTTCGGCCTTCGTACTTCCCTAATCCCTCGCCCCTCATCCCTGGCCCCTTTTTCATGGCTCGCTGGCCCCGACACGTTTGGACGACGATTTTTACCTATCTGGTGATCTTCATCGGTTTTCCACTGCTTTGCCTGTTAGCTCACGCCTGGGTGCGCGGATGGCACTGAAACCAGCGCTTGAAAAGCGATTGGCCGAATTTGGCCAGCAAGATCTGCTCGCCTTTTGGGATGAGTTGAGCGAGGCGGAGCGTCGCGGGCTGGCCGAGCAAATCGCGCAGGTGGATTTCTCCACGATCGCCGACTTGACGAAACGGCAACAGCAAGCGGCCGACTTCGCAGCGCTGGCGGCCAGAGCTGAGACCCCCCAGGCATTTCGCTTGGGCGCTAGCGACAATCAGTTCACGCCCGCCCAGGCGCGCGAGGCAGGGGCCGCAGCGCTGGCTCGCGGCGAAGTTGGGGCAATCCTTGTTGCCGGCGGACAAGGGACTCGTCTCGGATTTCCGCATCCCAAGGGGATGTTTGCGATCGGCCCGGTCTCGCGCGCTCCTCTGTTTCAAGTCTTGTTCGAGAAGCTGTTAGCGATCGGGCGGCGCCACAAAACGCGCCTGCCGCTATATCTGATGACCAGCCCCGCCACGCATGCCGAGACGGTCGCCTATCTCGGCGAGAAGCAACGATTCGGTTTGGCGGCAGACGATGTGCATTTCTTCTCCCAAGCCCAGATGCCGGCTGTTGAAATCGGCACAGGCCGACTGCTACTGGAAGACAAAGCTCGCCTGGCACTCAGCCCGGATGGACATGGCGGCATGCTCGCGGCACTGGCCAAGAGCGGCGGCCTAGCCGACATGGCCCGCCGTGGGCTGCGGCGCCTGTTCTATTTCCAGGTGGACAATCCGTTGACGACGGTCTGCGACGCCGAGTTCATCGGCTATCACATGCTGGCCCGCTCCGAAATGACGCTGCAAGTGGTGGCGAAGCGCTATCCGCTGGAGCGCGTGGGGAATGTCGTCTCGGTCGATGGGCGGCTGCAAATCATCGAATACAGCGATCTGCCCGAATCGGTCGCGGTGCTCAAGAATCCCGACGGCTCGCTGCGCTTCTGGGCGGGCAGCATCGCCGTGCATCTGTTCGACCTCGCGTTTCTCGAACGGATGCAGCACGACGCCGGCGGGCTGCCGTTTCACATCGCCCGCAAGAAGGTCGCTCACATCGACTCGGCTGGGAACCGAATCGAGCCGCAATCGCCGAACGCGATCAAATTCGAGCGGTTCATCTTCGATCTGCTCCCTCATGCGGCTCGTTCTACGATTGTCGAGATCGATCCGGCCATAGGTTTCGCGCCGGTGAAAAACGCCCCTGGCGAAAAACAGGACACAGCCGCGACGGCCCAAGCGGCGCTGATCGCCCTGCACACGGGCTGGCTTCGCGAAGCGGGCGCGGTCGTTGCGGCGGGCACGCCAGTCGAGATCAGCCCGCTATTCGCCCTGGATGCCACCGATCTTGCCGGAAAGCTTGCTCCCGGTTTGCCCGTGACTCAGCCGACGTGCTTCTCCTAGATTAGAGCCGGAATTAAGAACCCAGGCGAAAGAACGAGCAAACGGTTCCCCAACCCGCCATTTAGACCAGTTGCAAGCCGCCAGGGCCATGTCGACCGCGCCGTTGCCGACCTTTTGCGTCGAATTGGTCAAGCCTGACGGCGCCGTTCGGGAATCTCGCGATCACTTCCAGTTCGCCGCCCAAGGCCCTAACAATCCGGCGGAGCGTCGAAATCTGCATGTCAGATTGTTTTTCCAGCTTGGATAGGCTCGGTTGCTTGATCCCGATCAAGTCCGCGATCTGTTTTTGGCTCTTGCCAGCGAGTTCCCGAATCTCACTCAGCAGTAGTTCTCGCAGCAATTCCCGCTCACGAGCAGCCGCTCGCTGCCGGGTTGATTTCGTGGTCGTCCGTCGGACCAATTCATCGAATGATTTTGCCATGTTACTTCTCTTTTTTCTTGGCCTTGATTGTCGCCAAATGCGCGTTGTAGCCCATAGGCAATGGTGGTTCAATAGCCTTTAGGCTATACCGGTTGCATGTCAGGGACCGCGCTAAGCCCGTTTCTCACCTAGCCGCCAAGATTCCAACCGTATTGAGCATGACGCCTCGCCCCGATTTTGCAAAAATAGACAATGACAAAGTGAAGTTCGGCGTCTGACTTGCGCACGGCTTCGATATTCCTCATTCTGCATTTCTTTGACCGCCATTTATGCTTCACGCCGTAATCATGGCCGGCGGTTCCGGCACTCGATTTTGGCCCGAGAGCCGAGCCGATCGGCCAAAGCAATTGCTTGCGCTCACTGGGCCGCGGTCGATGATCCAAGAAACGATCGATCGGCTGGGGAGCTTGGTTCCACCGGAATGCACGCTCGTGGTCACCGCCGCGCGTCTGGAAGAGGCGATGCGACGGCAGTTGCCGAATCTGCCGCCCGACGCCATCATCGGCGAGCCGTGCAAGCGCGACACGGCCCCTTGCATCGGGTTGGCGGCGTTTCGCGTCAGCCGCGACGATCCCGACGCCACGCTCGTCGTGATGCCGGCCGATCACGTGATTTCGCCCGCCGACGAATTTCAACAGGCCATCGTGCAAGCCGCTCGGCTGGTCGAGCAGGCGCCGGACCAGATCGTCACGTTCGGCATCCGCCCGACCTATCCGGCCGAGAGCTTCGGTTATATCGAGCGTGGCGATGCGCTCGATGAGCCGGGCACGTTCGCGGTCGCGCGGTTCCGCGAGAAGCCACCGTTGAGCGTTGCTAAAGAGTATCTGGCGGCGGGCAACTTTTACTGGAACTCCGGCATCTTCATCTGGAAAGCCCGCACGATCCTTGAAGCGCTCGATCGCCACGAGCCGGAAATGCACGGCCATCTGCGGACGATCGCGGCGGCCGAGGGAACGGCCGCTTTCGCCGCGGTTTTTGCCCGCGAGTTCGCCGCGATTCGCGGCGTGTCGATCGACTATGCGGTGATGGAGAAAGCCCGCAACGTGGCGGTGATCGAAGCGCCGTTCGAGTGGGACGACGTGGGAAGCTGGCACGCCATCGCCAGGCTCCGCGGCGCCGACGCTCAGGGGAACACGATCTGCGGCAAACATCTTGGGCTGAACACCGAGGGGACGATCGTGCGCTCGACCGACGATCATCTCATCGTGACGCTCGGTCTCAAAGATTGCATTGTGGTCCACACGCCCGACGCAACACTCGTGGCCAACCGCCGCGACGAAGAATCAATTCGCCAGATCGTGAAGCTACTCGAGGAGCGCGGATGGCGAGAGTATCTGTAGGGATGAGTGGTGAGGGGCGAGGGACTTGCAAGCGGCAGCTCGGCGCAGCGGTGAAACTATGAACGTATCTGAAGCGCACGATCTGTGCCGAAAGCAACACCCACCGCGCGGCGCTGCTTCTCTCACCCCTTGCACCTCGCCCCTCACCCCGGTACTCGTGGTTCTCGCGGCGTTCGTTGTTTGCCGTGACGCTGCGGCCGCCGATCCGCCGGACAAAGCCAGCAAGCCGAACGTGGCGACGCCGACGCTCGGCGGCATGCAATTCTGGACCGATGAGTTGCTGTTTCGCGATTGGCGCATCCAACGCAACGTGCTTACCGGCAACTATCGGCTGCTCGATGAGGGCGACGTCCGCCGCGCGTGGGGGTCGTTCGCGGTTTGCCGCGCCAAGCTCGATGAGATCAGACTCGACGATCTCAAGCGCGACGTGACCAAGCGCGATCGGTCGCTGGAGCCGATGCGCGGCAAGGTCGTGATCCTGCTGCACGGCCTCGGCCGAACTCGCTCCTCGACTCGCCACCTGGCCAAGTTCCTCAGCGAGCAGAGCGATTTCACCGTCTTGCAATTCGGCTACGCGAGCACTCGCGCCGACGTGGCCGAACATGCCAAGAGCCTTGCGCGCGTGATCGAGAACCTCGGGCCAGTCGAGGAAATCGACTTCGTCGCCCATAGCCTCGGCAATCTAGTCGTGCGGCATTATCTCGGCGACGAAATCGAGCGGACCGAGGGACATCGCGCCGATCCGCGGATCAAACGGATCGTGATGCTCGCTCCGCCGAACAACGGCGCGAAGCTCGCGCAGCTCTTGGGAGACAACAAGCTGTTCAAATCGATCGCCGGTCCGCCGGGGAGCGAATTGGGGCGGCATTGGACTGAACTGGAAAGGCATCTGGCGATCCCGACCTGCGAATTCGGGATCATCGCCGGCGGCCGCGGCGAGGAGCACGGCCACAATCCGCTCTTGCAAGCGGACGACGATCTGATCGTAACCGTTTCTGAAACAAAACTGCCCGGCGCGCAGGATTTTCTCGTTTTGCCGGCCTTTCACACTTTCATCATGGACGAGCCTAAAGTGCAGGAAGCGACGCTCCGCTTCCTGCTGCACGGCTATTTCGAATCCGAGACCGACCGCCATCCGTTGGCCCGCGATGAAGCAAGTCGGGACATTCCATGACGTCGCGTCGATCGGCCGCTGACAAATCGACCCCGGGCCGCTTGGCCGGAATCGACTACGGCACCGTGAGGATCGGGATCGCCGTGACCGATCCGGAGCAACGATTGGCTAGCCCGTTTGAGAACTACACGCGCCGCGGGGAAGCGGCGGACGCGGCCTATTTCAAACGCCTGGCCGCCGACGAACGGATCGCGCGGTTCGTCGTCGGATTGCCGATCCACCTCGACGGCCGCGAGAGTCAGAAGTCGGCGGAGGCGCGGAAGTTCGGCGCTTGGCTGGAGCAGACTACTGGCGTCCCGGTCGTGTTCTTCGATGAACGGTTCACCTCCGCCGAGGCCGAACATCATCTGACTGCCGCAAAGATGACCAAGAAAAAGCGCAGGGCGCGGCTCGACAAGCTGGCGGCACAGATTCTACTCGCAGCGTATCTGGAGTCCGGAGAACGCGGAAGGGCGCGACCAGAGGGATTGGACGATTGAGAACGTGTTTTGACAGGATTAACGGGATTAGCTTTGGATGGGCCTCTGCTTGTGAGCGGCGGCCTTGATTGAGTTCCTCGTATGACCAAGTTGATCCTCGGTTGCGGGTATCTTGGGTTGCGTGTCGCGCGTCGGTGGCTCGAGGCGGGAGAGGTCGTTCACGCCGTGACGCGCTCGCCCGAGCGCGCCGCCGAGTTCGCTCGGCAAGGATTGAAGCCGATCGTGGCCGATGTCGCCGAGCCGGATATGCTCGCCGGCCGATTGCCCGAGGCCGAAACCGTGCTCTACGCGATCGGCTACGACAGTCGCGCCGGCCGGTCGCGCGAGGAAGTCCAACTCGCGGGGCTCGAATCCGTCCTGGATGCGCTGCCGCCGCGGACTGGTCGGCTCGTTTACATCAGCTCCACCGGAGTGTATGGACAAATGAGCGGCGAGTGGGTGAATGAAGATTCGCCGTGCCTGCCGACGCGCGAGGCTGGCCGCGTCGCGCTGGCTGCCGAGGAACTGCTCGCCCGGCATCCGCTGGGCGAACGGACGTTTGCGCTGCGTTTGGCCGGAATCTACGGTCCCGACAGAATCCCACACCGCGGCGACCTTATGGCCGGCCGGCCGATTTCCGCCATGTTGGAGAGCTATCTTAATCTGATCCACGTGGACGACGCGGCCGCAGCCGTTTTGGCTGCCGAAGCGCACGGCCAGCCGCCGCGAATGTTTCTGGTATCGGACGGCCATCCAGTGCGGCGCTCCGATTGGTTTGCGGAACTGGCCCGCCTCTTCGCCGCCCCGCCGCCGCGTTTCGAGCCGCCTTCGCCCGAAGCGCTTGCCGCAAGCCGCTCGGGAACCGACAAGCGGATTTCTAACGCCCGGATCGCATCGGAATTGCACTTTTCTCCGCGATACCCGTCGTATCGCGAGGGGCTGGCATCGATCGTGCGCGAGCTGGACACCATAGACGATTCTTAACCCCGGTCGCTCGGCCGCGCCTTGCCTGCATCTCATCGCCCTTCTACAATCCGTTTCATACTTGGCACGTGTTGCTTGCGCGCCAACCGGTTTCCGACGCTCCCAGCAGGCGCGCTCCGATTCGCCCTTCGGTCTGAGCCTCAGGGTCGAAGACAAGCAAACCGGCTAACGAGCGATTTCCCGACCTCCGACCTCCGTTTTTCGACCTCTGATGCTCGCCCGCAAGCCCGTCTTTCCTCATGTGATCGAGATCAACCACCAGGCCGGGCAACGGCTGGGGTGCAATGTCTATTTGATCTTTGACGCCAATGAATGGGTCTTGGTCGATGTCGGCTTCCAGGACACGGCCGATGAGATTCTCGAGCTGATTCGGCAGCTTGATTTCCCGTTCTCCAACTGCAAGGCGATCATCGCCACGCATGCCGACGTCGATCACATCCAGGGCCTGGCCCATTTCAAGCAAGCGCTCAAGACGACCGTCTCGGGCCACCGGCTGTCGGCCGAGGCGCTCGCCAAAGGGGACCTGATCAAGACGTTTGCCGAAATCGACGCCCAGAACATCCACATGGAAATGCCGCCGGTGCAGTTCGAGCAGCTCATCGACGAGGGGGACGCCGTCGCGGTCGGCGGCCAGCGGCTCGAGGTCTGGCACACGCCGGGTCACACCGACAGCCAGCTTTCCTTCCGCCTGGGCAATCTGCTCTTCAGCGGCGACAATATCTATCGCGACGGCTGCGTGGGGGCGATCGACGCCCACCACGGCAGCGACATCCCCTCTTTCATCCGCAGCCTGAAGCGCATCCGAGCCAGCGACATCGAGTGGCTCCTGCCCAGCCACGGCCCGATCTTCCGCAAGGACAACGCGCTCTTGGACAAAGCGATCACCCGCCTCGAAACCTATCTCCACATGGCCGACTTCGGCACCTGCGCCATCGACTGGCCGCTCTTGGAGCAATGGGACAAGGAACTGGCGGGAGGGCAGATGCCGGAGTAATGTACCGGCAAATGAACAGCGTCGAATTGAGTCGCGCGCCAATTCGGCGGTTATAATCAATCGAAGGATCCGATCGGGAGGACTTGGTGGCCTCAAGAAAAAGAGTTGGCAAACACCAGCAGTGGAAATGCACGACAAAACCGCGCGGAAGTTGCCCCGCACAATGCCAGAACATCTTTACGGGATTCGGTCTGACGTTTCAGGACGCTAGAACTGCTTCAGAATCATCGTGCCAATCCGCTGGCTGCCATACGCCGGGCGGTAAGCCGTTCGGTTGCGACTGCGGGCACACAACGTGCAAACAAAGGCCGAATTGAAATGAAAGAGACACGGCCATGAGATTGAATCGGGTATTCAGATTTGTCGACGACGACCTCAATCAGGCGCTCATCACGCTAATCAGGAAAGCTCGAATCGAACATACCGTTGATACGGGCGGGGCTGTTCGCTATTCGCCTGGCGACCAGGATGTCGTGGAGAATAAACTGATTTGCAAAATTCGCGACAAAGTGTTTGGTTCGTGGCAAATCCTGACTTGCCCCAAGGAATGGATCGAGACGTACAAGCGATACATGGAAGTACACGGAATTCCATTTGAGGAAGAGCTTGCCGATGGCAAATCGTGGTTTCTCATTCCGCGAAAATACCGGCCCCACTCGTGGAAACTGGTTCAAGAAGAAAGCGTTCCAACACGCCCGAGATCCTTGGCGTCGTGAATCCGGCATCTTATCGATTGAACAAAAACGCCGGGCTATTAATCAGCGCCCAGGCGAGGTCTTGTGCGCCCAACAAGCGGGAGTTGGCGCGGTCGTTCGAGTGCTGGGCGACGGCTTGCGTGAGCCGGGCCAATTCGCCGTCGATCGAGCGATAGTAGGCGGCGACGTCCGATTTCTGCTCTTCGCCACGGTTCTCGGCTGGCACGGCCAGAATCTTGGCGACGTTCTCGGGCAATGGCGCGAGGCCGATCGGCCGCTTGGAAGTAGTCACCAAGAGCCGGAACTTGCCAAGCTCGTGCTGGCCGTCGCCGAACTGCTGATCGAGCGTGAAGATGAGCAAGCTGCCGCCGGCCGCGCCGATGTCTTCCTTGCACTCGAACACGGCCACGTGGTTCTTGCTCGTCTGTCCGTCCAGCGCCCAGCCAGTGGCTAGATTGCCGTCGATCGCTCCCGACACATGCCAGCCGGGCTGATTGTAGTCGGCCTGCGCGTTCTGTAGGGTGACGGGCTTGGCTTTGGCCGGATCGTTGTTCGGGGCCATTGTCAGCCGCAACTCGCTGAGCACTTGATTGCCATTGCCCGGCGCGCGGCCTGGCCCATTGTGCGGCAGCCGCGGGTCGGTGAGCGCTTCGAGGCGGATCGCCGTGATGCCGACCAGCTCGGTCGCGGCGACCAGCGTGTACGTGTCCTTAGCCAGCTTGCCGCTGGCGAAAACCGACAGATCCGCCTCTTGGCTGAGGGTCGCGCCCGCGGCGGATTTCGCGATCCCGATCTCAAGCGGCGTCCAGACCGGCACGGACAGTCGCTTCTCCCACTCGGCTTGTTTGGCCGCGAGCGTCTTCTCGTAGGCCGTCAGTTCCGCCACCAGTTTCGCATGATCGCCTTCGAAGGTGTTCAGCGTGTCGATCCCGGCCACCATTTCACGCTCCAGCGGCGGGCGACAGAGAATGCGAAGGAACAATTCCTCGACGAGCCGGGCGTCGTCCTTCTCGCTGGCCACGAGCTGCGTGAGGCTGTTGCTCGGCTCGTTGATCGCGCCGGCGATCGTCGGGCCGTTGATCAAGTTGAGCGCCTGGCCGAGCATCATGCCGCTGGAGCGTTCGCATTCGCACGAACTCTGCCGCGCCGCCCGGCCGAAGAGGTCCAAAAATCCGTCGGGCGAATTCACGCTCGGATCGCGCTCCTCCGCCGCCCGAGCGCCGGCCGGCATGCCGGAAAGCCGTCGCGTGGTGCCGGTCACCTGATACACCGCGTCGTACAACACCTCGGCCGGCAGCCGGCGGGCCGTGGCGTGCGAATAGTTCAGCGTGTCATCGGAGTTCCATTCGTTCGTCCCAACTGAAAGTTGATACGCCCGCGACTTGCAAATCAGCCGCTGCAAGCTCTGCACGTCGAAGCCGCTGGCGATGAAATCGGCCGTCAGTTTGTCGAGCAGCTCGGGATTCGTCGCCGGGTTGCCGGCCCGAATGTCGTCGATCGGCTCGATGAACCCCGGGCCCATCAAGTAGCTCCAGACCCGATTGACGTAGCTCTTGGCGAAGTACGGGTTCTTCGCCGAGGTGGTCCAATGGGCGAACTGCTCGCGGAGATTCTCGCCGGCCGAGGGCATGTCGTCGTGGGTGTATGGGAACTCGGGCGCCTGGACGACTTGCGTCGTCGGGTTCCGCACCTCTCCCGAATCGCCGTCGAAGATCACTTCGCCGAGCGCTTTGCCCCCTTCGACATCGGTGCCGCCGACCTTGGTTTTGGCGTATTGCGGATCGTCCTTGTGGCCGACCTTGGCGAAGAAGGCCGCGAGCTTCCAATGCTGGTTCTGCGTCCAGCGCTCGAAGGGATGATCGTGGCACTTGTTGCAATTGAACCGCACGGCGAG
>DASZFO010000016.1 GCA_035939775.1 Pirellulales bacterium
CCCATTTCGTGGCACGGTCCTTCGTGAACAGGTTCGTCACAGCGGCCGCCAGCAGCACCAAGAATACAAGCGAGAGGCCGATCGGAATCTCGACCTTACCGATCGTGATATTGAGCGGCACCTTGAATTCGCGGGGCCGGCGATCGCGGAACCGCAGCACCACCATCGCTAGGGCCTTGAACACGAAGCTCCATACGACGCCGAAGGCATAAGCTTCACCGAGCACGAGCGTATCGCCGTGGCTGGCGATGATCGTGAGCAACTGCAAGCCGACGACCAGCGTGAGCAGCCGGTAGGTTGTGCCGTATTTCGTATGCGGCTTGAGGAACCAATCGGGCATGACGCCGTCTTCGGCCACGCGATTCAAAACGCCGTTCGAGCCGATGATGGCCGTGTTCACGGCGCCCGACAGAATCAGAAACCCGATGAACACGACGAACGCCCGCAACGCGAGCTGCGCCCATTGCGGTCCGAGCATGTGCATCGCCAGGCCGCCAATCAGGTTGTCGCGATATTGCGACATTCGCACGTCGTCGGGAATCAAGAGCACGGCCAGAAAGCTGATCCCCGCCGTGAGCACGAGGCTGTACACGAAGATGATGAAGGCCGCCTTCTTGAAATTCTTCATTTTCGGGGCTTCGACCTCGCGATAGACCTGCGCGAGCGTCTCCTCGCCGCTCATCGCCAGAATCGAATGCCCGAAGGCGATGGCGATGCCGATCATGCCGACAATGCTCAGCCAATCGGTCTTGGGAGTTCCCGGAGCTGAGAGCCGCTCGATCTTCTTTTGGAACTCGGTATCTTTCAAATAACCGAGCGGGGATTCTTTTTTAGGAGGGTCATAGTTGTAGTTATCGTGGGGTCCTAGATCGGGCAGCATCGGCAGCGCATTGCGCGTACCATCGGCATTCTTCGCCACTCCGTTCACCGCCAGCGTGACTCCGCACCACACGATAATCACGACGGCCATCACGGTCGTGGCCTTCATGATCTTGACGGCCTTGTCGCTCGATTCGTGAATCCCCTTGATGTTCTCCCAATAGAAATAGAGCGTGGCCCCGCAGGCGATCACAACCGAACCCCAACTGGTGATGCTCTTGCGGAGGTCATCAGCAACTGCGAACTGAGGATGTCCAAAGGCATATTGGTTGGCATAGACGAACAGATCGATCCCGAGGCCCATGATGTATTGCCCCGCCGAGACGCCGCTGATCGGCCCGGTGAGTATATAGTCGAACATCAGGGCCGAGACGGAGAGCTTCGCCAGCAGGCCCCCCATCGCCTCCTTTACGACGCGATAGACGCCGCCGCGCACGAAAAGCGAGCAGCTTTCGATATAAACGCTGCGCACGCAGTAGCTGAAGAGCATCACTGCCAGGATGAACCAGGGAGCGGCGGCGCCGATCGACGCCTCGACGATCCCGCCGATGTAATAGGCCGTGCTCGCCAGATCGCAGAGAACCACGGCGGCCGTCCGCCAATACGAGATGAACTTGAACATCACGCTGTTCACGACGATCACGTGCGCAGCGCGAGACAACCGTCCTCCGCTCGGAGGAATAGGAGCGCCATCAGCAGATGACATAGAGGTTTGTCCGGGACAGCAGGTCCCAAATCATCAACCGGACACGACGCCCGTGCGACAGCAGTGCCCTTTCAGTTTCGGCCGCGGGCGCCTTGCCCTGGCCTGCCGACGGGGTTAGCTGACGGGCTAGGGCTGGAAAGTACCCCGATCCGAACCACGGATCTTCGCCCCGGGGCCGGCGGCGATTTCAATCGCTTCCGGCCCGCTGGGTCCCCCGCTCCTGCGCCAGGTTCGGCGAAGAATTAGGCTGCACGAGCCCCCAATCTTAGCTCGGTGGGACTTTCACGCAAGCCCCGCCGACCGAATGGCTCCCCAGGGTTCAGGGCGGGTAGTAGAACTTGCCATTTCGATTGGGTAAAATGCGCAAAGAGTGCTGGCATGGTTGGACCGGACAAAACCGGCGTGAACGCTTACCGATCATCATTTCCAAGTCGAGTCGAATCATGCGGTTAGCGTGGCCGTATCGCTTAGGCGATTAACTCTAAACCTCATGGTTGCGGACCGCGATAAACGATGGCTCCGCCAGTAGTTACAGAAAAATACGACTTGCTCGGTTTGGCTAATTCTGATATTCACTCTGCCGCACGGCAGGTTGTTTGCTTTACTCGATCACTGATTGGCCGACTCGTCCGATAAAGCTTTGGTCGCCTTTTGCCAGGTAACAATGGACGGATAGACCTTCATGAGACCTCGCGTCGTAGTGACAGGGTTGGGCTGCATCACGTCGCTCGGCGTGAATCCCGAGCAGCTTTGGCAACGGCTGCTGCGGGGCGAATCGGGGATTGGACGCACCACTCTCTTCGACACGATCAACTTTCCGACTCGAATCGCCGCCGAGGTTCGCGACTGGAACATCGCGGATTCCGGCGAAAACCCTCGGCAGTGGCGAGATCGACCGCGGCAAACACAGTTCGCCGTCGGGGCGGCCAAACAGGCGTTTGCCGACGCCGGGCTATCCGACTTTGCCCGCGATCCAACTCGTCTCGGCGTCTATCTTGGGACCGGCGACGTTTATCAGGATTTTGGGCAGTTCGCCAAGATCATGGACCGTTCGCTCCGCGGTGGCCAAGTCGATCTGGCGGAATTTGCGCGGGCCGGCTTCGAGCTGCTCGATCCGGCGGTTGAAAAGGAGCGCGAGCCGCATATGGCCGCGAGCCATTTGGCGTGCCTATTCGATGCGCAGGGTCCAAACGTCAGCTCGTTCACCGCTTGCGCGGCCAGCGGTCAGGCGATCGGCGAATCGGCGGAGATTATCCGCCGCGGCGACGCCGATATCATGATTGCCGGCGGCACGCACAGCCTGATCCACACGTTCGGCGTGACTGGCCTGAGCCTGCTCACGGCCTTGAGCCAGCATAACGACGAGCCGTCGAAGGCTTCTCGCCCGTTCGACCGAGATCGCGACGGCTTCGTGCTTGGGGAAGGGGCGGGCATTCTAATCCTCGAACGGCTCGAGCACGCGCTGTCCCGCGGGGCCCAGATATACGGCGAGATCACCGGCTACGGGGCCAGCGCCGACGCGTTCCGCATCACCGACATCCATCCCGAGGGGCGCGGCGCCGTGGCCTGCATGAAGCGAGCCCTCGACGACGCCCAACTCAACCCCGAAGAGATCGACTACATCAACGCCCACGGCACGAGCACGCCAGTCAACGACAAGGTGGAAACGATCGCGGTCAAGCAAGTCTTCGGCTCGGATGCCTATCGCACGCCCATCTCGAGCACCAAGAGTATGACGGGGCATCTGCTGGCCGCGGCCGGAGTGACCGAGTTGATCATCTGCCTGATGGCCCTGCGCGGCGGAGCGCTGCCGCCGACGATCAACTACGAAACCCCCGATCGCGACTGCGATCTAGACTATGTGCCCAACGAAGCCCGCGACGCTCGCTGCCGCCACATTCTCAGCAACAGCTTCGGCTTTGGCGGGCAAAACGTGGCACTGGTGGTTTCTCGCGCCGCCTAGGCGGGTCGCTTACTGCCGGGTGCGCTCGCGTTCGCGGCGGCGGTGGAAGAGGCGCGAGCGGACTTCGGCCGGGCGGTCTTCTTCGAGGGCCGCGTAATCGACCAGTTCCATCGTGCTGCGGCGCGTGATCCGGCCTTGGCCGTCGAGTTCCTTGAGCGTCCGCATGACGATGCCCCCCGGCACTTCCACGCTGGTAACGTCGACGGTGATCGTCGTTCCCTTGGCGTTTTTCTGCACGGTGCGCTCGAAGGCCGTCGGCTTGATTTCCGACCGCACTTTGTACGGCATATCGAGCATGATCACTTCCATCGTCTCGTCGTGATTCGCCGCTGAGTTGGCGCTATCGGTGAAATTGGTCTCGCGCCGCAAAACGTAGGGGGCTTGTGAGTCGGCCTGAAACAGCTTGCTGATCGTTTTCTGTCGCCCCGCATCGAATGCCACCTCTCGCGCCTTGCAGGAATACGTCTTGCCGTCGATCGTCAAATCGGTCTTGCCAAGATCGCGGAGATGGACGAGTTCGCTCGGGCCTTCGCCGTAATAACCGTGCTGGAGAGTCTGCGGTTCGGTGTCGTAACGTTTGCCCCCGGCCTCGACGGTGACGGTGATCTTGAGCGTCACATGACGGGAATCGACGCTGGCGATCGAAGTGCGGACATCCGTGTTGGTCGTGGCGGTCACTTTGCCGGCATCGTCCAGAGTCTCGGAAATGATCCGAGTCTGCTTCCAGCTCCCGGCGGCAAAACGCCCCCAGACATCCAGCTCTCGCGGGCTGGCCGGCTCCTCCGCGCGACTTGGCGCGGCGGCGCACAGACCGGCCCAAGCGCCAATCGCGAGCGCCATGGCCGAGCGTAACGGTCGTCGCCAAAACGTCATGGAATCGCCGCGTGAAATACCCGGGGAAAAGTTGACATGCTATCATACCCGCGCCACGAAGGGATTGCACGCATCGAACGCGGTGATTCGCGAGCAACGAGGCGGATTTGCCCGCGAGTGCGAGGAGCGGAGCGTCGAGCTTGAGAGAATTTGCGGAGTCTTCCGAATTTGCGGCGCAGCGACGCGCCAGTTCGTTGGCCCGGCTTCGGCAGAATCATAGGCGAAGCATCGTTGAATAGACTCAACGCCACGTAGCCGATGCGGTACGCCAGCGGCGCCGGACGCGCCCGTTAGAATCGCGCGCTTACGGCAGCGGCGGACGTGGCCGGCCGATGAAGTCGCTTGCCGTTTGCGGCCGACTATCGGTGTTCGGCAGCGGAGACACGCAGCCGGGCAGTGCCAGGCCGAGGCAACCGCCGATGACTACGACGAGCCAAGCCCGTCGCGCGAAGTTCAGTGGTGTGGGGGAGCGATCTGATTTTTGCATCGGTCGCTTCTCGCATAGTTTTGCGATTCAGCCGCTGAACCCGCGCGGATCGTTCTGTGAAATCAATGCGTTTGGGACAAGCCGGGTCGCGGCAAGCCAATGAAATCCGACGCGGTGCGTGGCGGCTCGGCGGGAGCTGGCTTCGCGGCGAACGGATTCCACGACGATCCACTCGTGCTGGTTGTGCTGGCCGGCTTCTTCGTCTGGCTTCCCAAGAACGATTGACTGCTCGCGGCCGGCTTCGACGAAGGCGTGAAGACTTGTTTCGTCTTCGACCACATGTTCGCCGGCGCTGAGCCGATCTTGCTCAGCATGGAGGGTTGAGCCGGCGGCGGGGCCGGTGGATGAATCGCCTTGCCGTTGAGTTGCGGAACGCTGCTGGAGTTGGAGCTGGCCTTTTTCGGCGGACTCGGTTGATCTTTCTTTGCAAACGGGTTCAAACTGCTCAACGACCAGCCGTCCGCCCGTGCGGCGCGGGCCGCGCCAACGACGACGGCGCAAGAAACCAACAGCGAGATGACGGCCTTCACGGATCGACTCCTTTTCGAGAATCCGACGCTGAGAGGGAAGCCAGAATTGAGATTTCCGACAAGATGAGGGGCGGAGTTTCCCAAATCCGCGCCTCGCCGTCCAGAGGAGTTCATGGCAGCTCCGAAACTACTAGCAGCCAGACAAGTTGCGATGCTAGACTAAGATTATCTGACCAAACGATCGGGAGTTGCCCGTATGTCTGCTGCCGCCACTTGCCCGCGCTGTTTTCGCCAGGTTTCGCTGCCAGGCGCGGGCGACCCTTCGGTTTGGGTGCGTTGTCCGCTGTGCAGCGCCCAATATACGTTGCAAACGGCGATCGATTTTGTGCCGCCAATGCTCGAAGTCGTTCCACCGCCGGCCCTCGGGGAGGTCGAAGAGGCGGCGGTCGAGGATGTGACGACCGGCCTGCCGGCCGGCGCCGCCCCGTTTGCCGCGGACGAAATGAATGTTGCCGGCGACCATGACAAGGATTCCCCTCCACGGGACGTTCCCGCCGGTGAGCACGACAACGGACTGCCGTTCGCCTCGGGCCACGAACTCGCGGAACAGGGTATCGAGCACGTGCATGAAGTCGCCGGGAGCGGCGAGCACAACGAGCATGACGAATTCCGATTCGCCGACGAGCACTCAGTGGCGGCCGGCGACTTTGACGAAGCGGCCGATTCTCCGGATCGGATCGGAGGGAATGGGTCTCATGCTGTCGGCGGCATGGCGGCTGCAGCCGCGAAACTGCCGAGGCAGAAAAAGAAGACGCCGCTTGCAGTCCGCTTGATTGGCATCGGCATTTTCTTTGGATTCGGAGCGCTAGGGTGCCTGCTCGTATATTCGGCCTTCCTGTATTTTGGGATTTCCGATTTGTTCGGCGTTCAAAAGTACTTTCCCGATTGGGTCGTCGCTAAATCGCTCCGCGAACCGAAAGTCCGTCCAAGCAATAGCCGTCCGCGCGACGCCAAGCCGCTGTTGAGCCAAGGACCGAACGATTCCGGACCGGACGCCGTCCCGAGTCTGAGCAACAACACGGCTGCCGACGAGCAAAAGAGCCGGCCGACGGCCGATAGCGCCACGGCGGAGAAGCCGGCGGCCGCCGACAATCCCGCGGCAGAATCTGCCGACGCGGCGACGAAGGGTCCAGCGAAAACGGCGGCAGAGGATGCAGCTCAATCGCCGAGCAAACTTGATGCAGCCGCTCAGTCGCACGGAAAGGCCGATGCGGCGCCGAATCCGCCGGAAGTTCCCGCAAAGCCGACCGATTCAAGTTCCTCGAAGGAGAATTCGCGGAAAGGCGATTTACTTGGCGATTCCAACAAGCCGCCGAGCCTCGACCTGCCCCCCGTGAAGCTTGGCCCGGATGTGGGTAAGACGCCCGCCGACAACGTCGCGGAACAACCCGTTGAGAGACAGGTCGAAAAGCCAATCGAAAACGCGGCCGAGACGGTCTCGCCAAAATCAGACGTCGCATACTCATTGGACGATTTGAACGCCGCCATCGAGGTCGCCAATGGCTCGAGCGCGGCACTTGCGGCTGCAACCAAAGCCGGAGACGGCGACGAATTGAAAAGAGCCCGCGTCGCGCATTACAGGGCCATGAGCCATTTTGCGACCGTGCTCACGTTTGCCAAGGTGCCCGCCGGCAGTGACAACGAGCAAGCGGATTGGAAGATTCGAGTGGCCTCACGGATATCGGCGCTTAATACCGCAGTGGCCCCCGAAGAATTGGCGTCGATTGGCAATTTGGCGGCCATGTGGATCAACTCCCCCTGGCGCAAGGAAAGCGGCTTGTTCGCCGCGGGGAAGTTGAAAGCGATCGAGCCTCGCGGGAAGCTGATTGAATCGCAGCTCGAGTTGCCCGGCGGCACGGCGCTCACGATCGTCACGTCTCAGAAGCCGAATGTCGAACAGGGGAGCCCCGTCCTCTTGCTCGGCGCCATCGTAAACGATCCAGCGAAGAATCTGCCGGGTTACAAAGGCGACTCCGACAGGATCGTCTTTGCAGATCTTCTCGTCGCCCCGCCAAAGACCGACGCGGCTGCCGCGCCCGCTGCCCATGCGAAGCCGCGGGCGGGCGATGCCGCTAAGTAGCAATTTCCGCCGTTGAGAAGTGAGCCTCGGCGAGGTTGCCGCCGTGGTTGCGTCAGCCCCAGAATCGGGACGCCCTCCATTCGGTTGCTATTGGCCCGGCGGCTTTGTAGTGTAGTAGCAACGGTTAGCTCTCCGTTCCTCTTGCTCTGTTCGCCATATTCAATCTTAAGGTGCATCCAATGAAAGCCATCCCGTTCGTCTTGGTGCTGTTCATGTCGCTCCCGGTCATGGCGCAGCGCCCGCGAGAGCCGCAACCGGCCGCGGAGAATCCGGCCGCCGCGCCGGCCCGTGGCGAAAGTTCGCGCGCGGATCAACCGCGAACAACAGAACCGCGAACGGAGGCCCCGCGATCCCAAGAGCCGCGAACGCCGTCGGGCAGGCAGCGACAATCCGAAAACGCGGAACTGAATATGGCCAATCCGCCGGTCGCTGAAAAAGTCGACGAGAAACCGATCGTCACGCATCACAAGATCACCGTCGGCGGCAAGACGCTCGAATACACGGCCACGGTCGCCCAGATGCCGATCAAGGACAACGCCGGCGAGACCGAGGCCCACATTTTCTATATGGCCTATACGCTCGACAACGCCGGCGAGATGTCGAAGCGGCCGCTCACGTTTGCCTTCAACGGCGGCCCTGGGTCCGCCTCGATCTGGGTCCACATGGGGGCGATGGGACCGCGCAATGCGAAGCTGCTCGATAACGGCGACATGCCGCCCCCACCCTTCCAGCTCATCGACAACGAACACACCTGGCTCGACCAGACCGATCTGGTGTTCATCGACCCGGTGGGCACGGGGTACAGCCGGGCCAAGAACACCGAGATCGCCCGGCGGCTGAACGGCGTGCAGGGGGATTTGCAATCCGTCGGAGAATTCATCCGGATGTATATCACTCGCAACGACCGCTGGCTCTCACCGCTGTTCATCGCGGGGGAAAGTTACGGCACATTTCGCGCGGCGGGTTTGGCCGGCACGCTGATCGAAAGAGGGATTGCCGTAAACGGCATCGTGCTGATCTCGACCGTGCTCGATTTCGGCATGCTCCGCCCGAGCGTGGGGAACGGCTTGCCGTATGCGCTGCACCTGCCGACTTGCGCGGCCGACGCTTGGTATCACAAGAAGCTCGCCCCGGAGTTGCAGCAGGATCTGCGCGCCACGCTCAAGGAAGTGGAAGGCTGGGCGATGTCCGAATATCTCGCGGCGCTAAACAAGGGAGACGAGCTGCCGCCGAGCGAGCGCAAGACGATCGTCGAGAAACTGGCCCGCTATACCGGGCTGTCGAGGCGCTATGTGGAAGAGAGCGACTTGCGGATCAATACCAACCGCTTCCAGCGCGAGCTGCTCCGCGACAAGAAGCTCACCATCGGCGGCTACGACGGCCGGCTCACCGGCCCTTCGCCGCTGGATGCCGGAGACGGGGCGGAGTTCGATCCCTCGGGCACGCTGGTCCGCCCGCCGTTCGAGGCCGCGTTTCAGCATTACATCCAGTCGGAATTAGGCTACAAGACCGACATGGTCTACAACGTGCTCGGGGGGATCATGCCCTGGGACTGGGGATCGAGAAACAACTTCGCCGAGACCACGAGCCTGCTCCGCAATGCCTTCACCAAGAATCCTTATCTCAAGGTGCTGGTCTGCGCGGGCTACTATGACATCGTGACGCCGTATTACTCCGTGGAATACACTTTGAACCACACCGGCCTGCACCCCCAGATGCAGAAGAACATCAGCTATGAGTTTTACGAGGCCGGGCACATGATGTACATCGACCGCCCTTCGCATGAGAAGCTGAAACGGGATATCACCGAATTCATCACGAAAGCCACGGCCAAGCCGTAGCGATCCGTGGCCGACGCTGCCAGCGTCGGGGCATGCACTACACCGGCGGTGTTTGCGGTTTCCCGACGCTGGCAGCGTCGGCCACGAGTTGTTGGCGGGATTCGCCGCAAGCGCAATTATCGCCACATGTCCGATTCCAAGTTGCCAAACGCTGCCTCTGAACTTGCCGGACTCACGGCCATCGTCACCGGATCGTCGAGCGGGATCGGCCGGGCGATGGCCCTGGAGCTGGCTTCCGCCGGGGCCGATTGCCTGGTCCACGGGTCGCGCAATCGCGAGGGGGCGGAATCGGTCGCAGCGCAGATTCGCGCGCTCGGCCGCCGGGCCGACGTGCTGCTGACCGATCTGTCGCAGGCGGCCGAGCAAGAACGATTCGCCGAGCAGGCCTGGCAATGGCAGGGTAAAGTCGACATTTGGATCAACAACGCAGGCGCCGATACGCTCACCGGCGCAGCGGCCAAAAGGAGTTTTGAACAAAAACTCGAGGCGCTGTGGCGCGTCGATGTCGCGGCGACGATCGGCCTGTCGCGATTCATCGGGGCAAAGATGAAAGAGCGCGGCCAGGGCGTGATCCTCAACATCGGCTGGGACCAGGCCGAGCAGGGCATGGCGGGCGACAGCGGCGAACTCTTCGCCGCCGCCAAGGGGGCCGTGATGGCCTTCACCCGCAGCCTCTCGCGCTCGCTCGCCCCGGAGGTTCGCGTCAATTGCCTCGCCGCCGGCTGGATCAAGACGAAATGGGCCGATCAGGCCAGCACATACTGGCAAGAGCGCGCCGCCAGCGAATCGCTGCTCGGCCGCTGGGGCACGCCGGACGATGTCGCGCGAGCTGCCCGCTTCCTAGTGTCACCCGCCGCGGCGTTCATCAACGGACAAGTGATCGCGATCAACGGCGGCACGAAATAGCGGCGGACTGGCTCATTCCTTTATCCTTTGACGGGAGTGGCGACCCTGGCTATCAGCTCCGGCCAGCGTGGGTCGTCGTGCAGCGAGTCGAAACGAGGATCGATTCCCATTCCGGCGCGGGCGGCGGAGTGGGATTCCACGGAACGGCCGAGCGTTTGGAAAGCCCGGTCCGGTTCGCCAAGGGCGGCGTAAATGATGGCGAGTTCGTAGTCGAGCGGCTTGAGCTTGGCAGCCGCCTCGAGGTCGGGGAGCAACGAGCGAGCCTTGTCGGCGCGACCATTGCGGGCCAGTGCGTAAGCCTCGGCGGCCAACACGTCGCGGCCGTCGTCGGACAGGCCGCGGGATTTTTCCAATTCGGCGAGCGCTTCGTCCAGCTTGCCCAGCTCGGCGTAAGCGAGCCCCAGGTCGCGATGGGCCTTGCGGAAATCCGGATCGAGTTCGAGCGCGTACTGGTGCTGCCGAGCGGCTCCGGCGAAATCGTGGGCCAGATACATCAACTTGCCGACGTTGTTAACGACAATCAAATCATCGGGAGTGAGTTGGCGAGCGCGATCGATCTGCTCCGCGGCTTCCCGCGGCCGGCCGCGCTCTGCGAGAAACCAGGCGTACCAATGATGGGCCGCCGCCAGTTGCGGATTGAGTTCGAGCGCCCTGCGGTATTCCGCCTCCGCCTTCTGCCACTCGCAATCATAAGCGTGAAGTGCAAACGCCAAGGCCAGATGCGCATCCGCGAGTTTGGCGTCTTGGGCAAGCGCTCGCCGCGCCGCCGCCTCGGCCTTGGGAAACACATCATCGGCAAAGTTCCAGCCGTAGTCGCCGCAGAGGTTATAGGCATCCGCGAGCGCCGTCTGGCCCCGAGCAAACTGCGGCGCCAGCTCAACGGCTCGTTCTAGTCGCGCAATTGCCGCGTGGACCTGTTGTTCCTTTCGTTCGGATAGCAAGTGCAATCCCTCACGATAGAGACGCCGCGCCTCGGGCGACTGGACGCTGTATTCCGCCGCCGTCGGCGAGGCTCCGTCAGGGCTGGCAAAACGGCTGAAAACTGCCCATGCGAGGAATGCGGCCAACAGGATTCCCGCGGTGGCGAGGATCCCGAGATTCGGTCGCGGGAATCGTCGCAGTTGCGTCGGTGTTTCGCCATGCTCTGGAACTTCCGGTCGAGCACACGCCGATAGCGCCGTTGCGAGTTCCGCCGGCGTGCTGAATCGCTCCGCCGGATTCTTGTGCAGCATTCGATCGACGACATCCGCCAATTCCGCCGGTATCTCGGGACGAAGCTGATCAATTCGCGGCGTCGCTTCCTCGGCATGGCGGCGCAACCTGTCGGTCAGCGAACCGCCGGCAAATGGCGGCTGGCCCGTGAGCAGAAACCAAAGCGTGCAGCCGAGGCTGTAGATATCGGCCCGAATGTCGGCCGATTGCGGATCGGCCGCTTGCTCCGGGGCCATGAAATCGACGCTGCCGACGAGCATCCTTCGGTCGGCGGCTTCGCTCGGCGCCGCGTCGCGCACGAACTCCGCCAAACCGAAATCGAGGACCTTGATCTGCTCCGTGCCGGTCAGCATCAGGTTTCGCGGGGTGATGTCGCGATGCACCATCCCTTGGTCGTGGGCGTGCTGCAAACCCTGGGCGGCTTGGCGAATGTAGTCGCAGGCCACTTCGATCGGCAACTGGCCGCGCTCGCGCACGACCCGGCTCAAATCGGCCCCCGCGATGTACTCCATCACCAAGAAATGCTGATGATCGACCGTTTCGGCATCGAACACGGCCACGATGTTGGGATGATTGAGCCGTGCGGCGGCCTTCGCCTCGCGACGAAACCGCTCGACCACGTCCGACCGCGTGAGCAACTCCGGCCGAATGACTTTGAGCGCCACCTCGCGGTCGAGCGCCAAATGCTTCGCCAGATAGACCGTCCCCATCCCGCCGCGCCCCAGCAGCCTGAGCGCGCGATAGCGCGGATGATTCGCCAGGAATTCCGGAATCGCGAGCGCATCGTCGGGCGAGCGCGCTTCTGCGAACACTAAATCCACGACGGCCTCGAACTCCGGGAATCTCGCCAGGTATTCGGCGCGGCTCGGTCGTTTACCGCCTGGCGCGCGATGTTCGAGTTCGACAGCTAGCAACTCGCGGAGCAAGGCAGTGCGGCTCACGTCACTGCAAGCGTTCAAGCATTCTTCAATCACCGCCGGCCTACCGACGCGCAGCGCTTGCTCAAACTCCTCGCACCGTCGGTCGATCCGAGCGAGAGATTCGAGCGACAACGCCGGATCGTGCCGCGGATCACCCGCGCACGCCTCAATGATCTGAGAAGTCAACAAACTACTCATACCACCGCCACCCTGCCACCGTGTCACCCGGTCATTTCACGATCTCTGCACCCTGCCAAGTTCGCCGAATCAACTCGAGCCGCCGCTCGATGGTCCGCAGCCCGCAATCCAGCCGGGCAGCAATCTCGGCGCTGGTGTAGGCTTCGAGCTTCAAGAGCGCGATTTGCCGCAGCGGTTCGTCGAGCATCGCCAACAGGCGGTCGCAGTTCTCGGCGACCATCGCCGCGAATTCGGGCGTCGGCTCATGGCTGGTGATCGCTTCCCATTCCGCGCCGTCGGAGCCGAGCGGGCCAGCGGGCGATCCGCCGCCGCGCTTCTGCCGCCGCTCGTGCTTGACCAGGTCTTGCGCCTTTCGCACGGTCAGCACGACCAACAGCGGCCAGAGATTATCGCGATCGCGCAACTGCGGAAACCGGCCGTCCGCTACCCCCAGGCAAAAGCTCTTGAACGCGCTTAGGGCAACGTCTTCTTCATCGGCCAGCCGCCGCGGGGAAGCCGTGAGCTTGGCCCGAGCCAAGCCGACGAGCCGGTGAAAATACTGCTCCCACAGGCGCTGGGCGGCAGAAGCCTCGCCCTCCTTCAATTCCGCGATCCACCGCGTCACGGACGCATCGGCATCGATTTCGATCATCCCCCGATTCTACTGCCAGCGGGCGGCGGTCTCAATCAACCGGCACCGTACAGAAGGGCTGTCTACTTTTCCACTCTGATAAAGGTGCGTAGTATTTCGATGAGTTTACGGAGTCTGTTTTTCATGGCGGTTTCACCTTGTTATCTGTCCCCGCAGGGGATTTGCTGGAAGATCTCCAGCAGATTCGCGATCCTCGCGGGCTTCAGGGACGACGCCATTCTTTAGCGGCCATGCTGGCGGCGGTCGTGTGTGGTTTGTTATGCGGAGCGCGCGGTTATGCGCCGATTGCGCAGTGGTTGCACGCTCAGCCGGTGGAAGTCTGGCATCT
>DASZFO010000017.1 GCA_035939775.1 Pirellulales bacterium
GCCCGCGCCCGTAATGTCGAGCGTCCCGCTGGTGAACACGAAGGCGCCGTTATTCACCAGCGCGCCGGTGCTGAGCGTGCCGCCGCTGAGAGTCAAGCTCTTGAAGGGATCGATCGTCGCGGTGCCGGTGAGAGTGAGGACCTTCGAGGAATTGAGAATCAGGCTTGGGCCGAGCAACCCGCCGACGCCGACGTTGAAGCTGCCGATGAACGAAAGCGAGCCGGAGGAGAAATTGAGCGTGCCGCCGTTGCGGATCAGCGTTTTGAGATCGGCGGTTCCTCCGGCGACGTTGATCGTGCCCGTGGCGTTCAATGTGGTCGCGCCCCCCGTGCCGACGGTCAACGTGCCGTTGTTGGAGACGGTGAGCGTGGCCAGGTTCGGCGAATCCTCGCCGACGCTGAGAGAGGAGCCGGGCGTAAGCGTCACGAATGAGCCGGTGCCATCGACGGTGAACGCGGCGCTTTGGCCGATATTGAGGCCCTGATTCGTCGAGTAAAGGAGATTCAGATTGCCGACAGTGGCCGTGGCGCCGGATAGCACCGACATACTCCCTGTCGTGTTGTTGGAAGTCGATTGGGCAATTTCAATTTCGCCGAAGGTATTGCCGGTCGAACCGTTTTGAAGCGTCACGCTGCCGGTGAAGCCAGTCAGCCCGAGATAAGTGAGGCCGGCGGCCGTCAGTTTGGAACCGGCGCCATCGACGACCACTGTGCCATTGCCAAGGTTAGCTCCAACGGTAAATGAGCCCGACGACGATAGCAATCCGCCCTGGCTGACGTTGAACGTAGCGCCGTAGAGCACGGCGAGGCTTCCGCCGGCGAGAGTTTCCAGCTTGGAACCGGCGCCCTCGACGAAATAGCTGCCGTTGGTGGCAGTGAAGAAGCCACCGGTGAACGAGGCGCGGCCGCCTGCATTCACGTTCAAGGTCTGCCCCGCAGCTTGCGAAAACACGCTGCCGATGTTGGCGGTCTGCAGGACGCCGCCGTTGATGAATACGCCGCCGTTGGAGGTAAGCGTTCCAGTGACCGCGCCCGAGCCGATGTTGACGGAGCTTCCCGACTGGATCCCGATGCCGCCCGTGCCAATTGTGAACGTCGCGCCGTTGGCGCTCGCGCCGATATTGAGCGTGCCGGTGGTCCCGCCGAATGCTCCGACCTGCACGAATGCTCCGCTGCCGGACTGCACGACGGTCCCGGTGCCATCGACCGTGAGCGTGCCGTTTTGGCCGGCAACGCCGCTGTCGCCGATGAGGATGATCCCCTGCGAAGTGAGCGCGCCGCCGTTGGGAACGGCGACCGTGCCGCCATTGATCGTCGTGCCGCCGGTGTAGGTTCCGGACAGCAGGCTCAACGCTCCTGTCCCGGTCTTGGTGAGTGAGCCGCTGCCAAAGATCGAATTGCCAAAAAAAGAAACCCCGTTATTCGCAAAAACCAGCGTCCCATTGTCGTTAACGACGCCCCCGACGGTGCCGCCGTTCCCAGCGTTGGTGCCAAGTTGCAGCGTCGCGCCGTTGTTGATTGTCGTCGGGCCATTGGCGGTATTGGCGCCCGTGAGGATCAATGGCGTCGAGCCGCTGACCGTCAGGTCGGTGAAAGCAAGCGGGCCGCCGTTTTGGATCACACCGGCAAAGGTGCCGCCGCCGCTGACCGTTAGCGTGCCGGTGAATGGACTGAGTGAGTTGGTGATGAAACTGCCGGCCAGGCCGTTCAGGGCGCCGATCGTCTCGGTGCTGCCGGCGAGGTCAAACGTGCCGCTGTTGATCGTGACGGGCGCGGTGTCGAGAATCTGATCGCCGCCGAAGCCGTTGGCCAGCTTTACGGTGGCGCCAGCGATGCTCAAGCCGCCGCTGCCAATGGCGTGGACGGTCGCGGAGCTGCTCTTCGTCAGAATAACCGTTCCGGAATTCGCCGTAAGCGCCAAGCCGTTGTTGTCGGTCGTGCCGGTGAAGAAGAGACCACCGCTGCCGTTCATGATAATGCCGTTGCCGCCGCTAACGGCGCCACTCAGCCCCATATTGTTCGAACCATTGGTCAGCGTAAGTGTGTTGCCCGAGGCGATCGTGACACTGCCGTTGAATTGCAATCCGTTGCCCGAAGCGTTCCAGATTTGCGAGCCATTGGTCGTGATGGCGTCGCTGATGGTCTCAAAGTTGGCCGCGTTGTTGGTGATGCCGCCGGTGCCGACGGTGAGCGGGTTGCCGCCGATCGTAAATGCTCCGGCGGTGTTGTTGAATGCGAGCGACAAGATGCTCCAGGGATTGTTCGTATCCACACTAGGGGTCAATCGCGTCGTGCCGCCAAAGATTACGTTGGCGGCGCCATTGTTGCTCGGCACGCCGCCAGACCAGTTAAGAGTCGTGGTCCAATTGTTATTCGCTCCGAGGCCGTCCCAGGTTTGGGCGCATGCCGATTGCTGACGATCCGCCGCCAGCAGGAGTCCGAAAGAAACCGCTAGGGATGCGAGGAATTGACTTCGAGGCGCTCGGGCGAGGCAGAATAAGCGAGAGACCCTAAACGCAACAACGCTGCAACGCGATCGTCGACTCAACATGGGATCCGGCTCCTTACATCGTGGTAAACTCGATCGACCCAACGCCAACTCTGGCCGCGAGTTCGAAACGCCATCCAAGACCAAGCAGCCCTTCGCCGAATCCCGCCGAGGGCGCAAAACTCGCCCCATTCTAGCCAGACTGCGGAGACCGACGCAAACTCGATTTTTCGAGAATAATTGCTGGGGCGAATCGTTGGCGTTCAGTCTTTGGGCTGCCGGGAACAGGCTAAAGCCTGAACTCCAACGATCAGCCGGAGAGTCGGCGGGATGGCCGGAGATGGAGGCGCTAGCCGAAGCCCCGGCGGCGCCCCAACCAGGGCATCGCTTCGCTCTGCCCCGGCCACCCGTCGCTCCGCCGATTTGCCCTATCGGCGGGAGTTGGCTCTGCTATAATCAAGCGCAGTCGGTTTGACGACCTGGTCCGTGGCACTCCTGTTCGGTGGCTCGCGGCGCCTCTTTCGCCTTGCCTGCTTGGCTGGCCGCCATTCTGGCCTTTCCGAACGACCCGGATTTTTACAGGTCGAAGCATTTATCTCGTGGAGCTTAGCCGTGGGTAAGAAGTTGTACGTGGGCAATTTGAGCTATGAAGTGACGAACGCCAGCTTGGAAGAATTGTTTTCGCAGTTCGGAACGGTGCGCAGCGCTCAGGTGATTCAGGATCGCGACACCGGTCGCAGCAAGGGATTTGGGTTCGTCGAAATGGCGGACGACAATGCCGCGAACGCGGCCATTCAAGGCTTGAATGAAAAAGAGCACAACGGCCGCCCGCTGGCCGTCAACGAAGCCCGGCCGCGCGAGGATCGTCCGCGAGGTGGTGGTGGCGGCGGTGGCGGAGGTCGCGGCGGCTACGGCCGCAGATAGGATTTCAACCGTGCGCATGACGCGCAGCGAGGTTCGTTGTCCGGTGGCGGTGGCGGCGTGAGTTGAGATTGAGGGCTTGTTCAAGAACCGCCGAGGACTGTTCCCCTTCGTGCTCACCCTCTCCCTTGACGGGAGAGGGTCGGGGTGAGGGTGCCGTCCTTGGATAGGCCCATCAGTCGCCAAGCTGATCGCGGAGTCAATTCGCTCGTCCCAGGGAGCCAGCTTCCATGAATCCCACCGAATCCGCCATCCTCGGCTTTTTCGACATCTACCGAGCCGGGCCAGGGCAAATGGTGTTCTTCCAACCGGGCGCTTGCAAGCTGCCGGTCGAGCGCTTCAAAGCGGGCATGGAATCGCTCATCGAGCGGCAGTTGGTGGTCAAGGAGCGGCCGAAGCACGCCTATTCGCTGACGCATCGCGGATATCAGCATTCGCTGGCGAAGAGCCTCGCGGCCACCGGCAATCGTTAGCGGCCTGTCGGTGCGCGGGCCGAGTTGCGCTTCGTCGTCCACAAACAGAAAGTATTGCGACATGTTGACGGAACGAGAGGTCTCTCGTCAGTGGCGAGAATTGTTTCAGAGCGCCACGACCAACGACGGCGCACTCGTCAAAGCGTCTGAATTGATCGACGCCCTGCCCGCCACCAGCCCGCTGCGGCAGCGGTACGCGAGCGAACTGGCCGACCTCCAACGCATGCGACTGCCGCCCAGCGAGCGCGTCGAAAAACGCCCCAAGCGCCGCACGGCCGGGTGAAGAAAAAGAGGGGACGCCGCCCTCGATCGCATTCCGAAGCGATGATGTTTCAACGTCATCCGATTGCCGTGCCGCTTTTTTTTGTGCCGATGGTCGCACTGTCGACGTTGGCATATTTCGCGGGCTGCCGTGAACATCCCGGATCATCGGCCGAAGAACGAAATAGTTCCGCGAGCGCCGATTCTAAGGCACCCGACACGCCACGCAGCAAATCGGCCGCGACGGGCAAAACAGTTCGGCTTGTAATCGACTACGGCGACGGTGCCGAGAAGCGATTCGCGGGCATTGCCTGGCGCGAGGAGATGACGGTGCTCGACGTGCTCGAAGCGGCCAAGGGAAATCCGCATGGAATCACATTCTCGATTCGCGGCAGCGGTGAACAGGCGCTGCTGACGAAGCTCGACGACCTGGAAAACCAGAAAGGGGCTGCCGGCGCGAAGAATTGGATCTTCTACGTCAACGATCGCATGGCCGATAAAAGTCTCGGGGCGACGATCGTGAATTCGGGGGACACAATCTTGTGGAAGTTCGAGCGCTTCGTACAATAAGGTTTCTTGCTCGCGTGTAGCGGAATTCGCCAGAATTCCGAGCGAGACGGCGAGCCGGGCGGCGTCAGCCCCCGGACGTTGCTGCATCTGAACTCTGGCGGATTCAGCTACGAGAATACAAACTTGGAATTCCCTCCCGTGAAACGCGATGCGTCGATCAATGTGTGCATATTTTGCCTGCTCGTGGCGCTGGCGGTTCTCGGGCGCTGGCTCGGGGCGCGGGACGAGGGGTTGGGGATTGCCCCGAATTTCACGCCGATCGCGGCCGTCGGGCTGTTTGCGGGGTACTTTTTCGTGCGCGGCGCGGTGGCCTTGCTGGTTCCCCTTACGGCGCTTGTGATCAGCAATTTCTGTCTCGAGTCGTACGGAAGCTGGCTGATGATGGCGACCGTCTACGGCTCGTTTCTCGTCGCGCCGCTGTTGGGGCGAGCGCTGCGAGCGAATCGCAGCATGGTCAAGGTGGTCGTTGCCGTCGTGCTGCCGGCGGTCGTTTTCTATCTCACGACGAATCTGGCCCAGTGGATCGTCGATGGGCAGTACGCCCGCTCGATGTACAGCCGCGATTGGAGCGGCTTGGCCGCCTGTTATTCGGCCGGCATCCCGTTCTTCCGCTGGATGTTCGAGGGAGATTTGTTCTTTAGCGCGATCCTATTCGGGGCCTACTCGCTGGCAATTCTCGGCCAGCCGCGGCGGCTTGTGCGGCAGCCGCTGCCAGTAAAGCGGTTTCGATAGGCGTCAGAATTGCCGACGCTGGCATCGTCGGCATCGGTTTCCATCTTTTTGCGCGGCGGCTCACGTTCGAGGCCGCGGCTTGCCGATGTTAGACTCTAACAGCCACGGATGCTGGGAAGTCTGCGTCATTTAAGCCGAACGAATTGCGATGCTTGGTGTTTTGAGGTCGTAGATCGACTTCTGAATGCACCGGAGCCCCTCACCCCGGCCCTCTCCCAGACGGAGAGGGAGAAGAGGGGGCGTCGCATAGAACGGCTCGATTGTGCGCGGCAACGCAAGGGATTGATCAACGCCGAACTACGCGCGTTTATCCCCGCGCGACCTGCCGTGGCCAAACCGATCCCCGCATATTTGAGATTGCACGGTGAAAACGCCTCCGAGACGAGGCGTTCGGAATTCGAGAACTTTGCCGGCGTGGCCGATTTGTGCGACGCCTTTACGGCGGCGACGGGCTGGCCGTTGCGATACGAGTCTGGCGCCGAACTGCGCCAAGATCCGGTCCTGAAGTGGTCCGCCCCGGTCAACCCGGGCGTAGGAGACGCTCTCGGACACCTCAGGCTTGATCTTGGCGGCTTCGAGGGCAACGCGCGCAGCCTGCTCGCTGATCGAGGGTCGGCCGAGCGGCTTGCCGGCGGGATCGCCGATCTGCTGGGGCAACTGTCGGCCGCGCGGCGGACGGTCTGGAATCGCGAGGCGGAGTTGGCCGCCGGAGTGCCCGTCGTCGCCCGCACCGACGAGCCGAAGCTGCTTGCCGCGCGGCTGAAGTCGATCTTGCAAACCGGCGCGGAAGCTTGCGACACTCAAGCCGCCGCGCTATACATGCTCGATGAATCGACCACGCTGCTCAAGCTCCGTGCCGCGTGGGGATTGCCGGTCGAACGGCTGATGCAACCGGCCCGGCCGCTGGACGGCGCCCTGGCCGATCTCGAGGCCCTGTTGGGACACGCCGTGGCGCTCGAGCGCGCGGCATCGTTCGGCCCGTGGCGCGTGCCCGAGGAATATCCGGCGGCGCTCTGCGTGCCCGTTTCCAGCCCGACCGTTCCGCTGGGAACGCTCTGGCTCTTCTCCGATCGCGAGCGCGACTTCACCGACAGGCAAACCGGTCTGGCTGAGATGACGGCTGGCCGATTGGCGGCCGAACTAGAGCGGGCGATGCTAATCACGGCCCAAATCGAATCGACCGAGACGGCGCGGCAGCTCGACGCCGCGCGGCGATTGCAGCAGAGCCAATTGCCGCAGTCGATTCGGCTCGTGGAAGAAGGCTGGGAATTGGCCGGCCGGATCGATTCGACGGCCGAACTCAGCGGCGCGTTTTACGACTGGCACTGGCTGCCGGGAGACGCGCTGGCCGTGATGATCGGCGAAGCCGGCCAGACAGGGATTGCCGGAGCGCTCACCGCCGCGAATCTTCGCTCGATGGTGCGAACGCTCACGGAATCGGGTTTATCGCCCGCGGAATTGCTCAAGCGAGTCAACCGCTCGCTCTGGCTGACGTCGGCGGGTGATGAATCGGCGTCGCTCGTGTTTGGAATCGTCGATCTCGCGGCCGGGCGGCTGCGATACTCCTGGGCAGGCAAGCCGAGCATGGTCCGGCGAACCTCGATTGCGAGCGACGTGTGCATTGCGTCGCGGGCGCCGCTGGGAGCGACGATCGACGGGGATTTCGCCGAGCAGACGCTGGATTTGGCCGCCGGAGAGACGCTGGTGGTTTGCAGCCGAGAGATGGCCGCAGCCCGCGGTGCGCGAGAGAATGGCTCTGGCTCGGCATCGCGAATCGATAAGTTCTCGGAAATTCGGGGTGAAACGTCGGCCGCCGAACTGATTGGTTCGTGGAGCGAGTTCGGAGCTGATCGCGCCAAGATAACCGCGCATCGAGCGATCGTGGCCGTCAAGCGGACGAGCAAACCGTAGCCGACGCAGATAGCGTCGGCAGCGACGCCCGCGGCGTCCGTGACAACTCCGGGCCGGCCGACGTGGGTGCAATATGGGCAAGACGTTGGTCACCGGCGCGAGCGGGTTCATCGGCGGGCAACTGGTCCGGGAGTTGATCGCCCGCGGCGATGAAGTGGTCTGTCTCGCGCGGCGCGTTGCGGCCGCCGAACAACTGCGGGCGATCGGGGCTCATATCGTCGAAGGGAACGTGACCGCGCCGGAGAGTCTTGTCGCGGCGGTCGCCGACGCCCAGACCGTCTATCACCTGGCCGGGGCGGTCCGCGCGCGGAACGCCGCTGAGTTTTTTCAGATCAATGCAACCGGCGTTGCCAATCTACTCGACACTTGCCGGAAACGATCGACACCTCCGACCGTCGTACTTGTCTCGTCGCTCGCGGCCGCCGGTCCGTCTTCGGCCGACCGGCCGCGGATCGAAGAAGATCCGCCCCGTCCGGTCTCGAACTACGGCCGAAGCAAGCGCGCCGGCGAACTTGAGGCCATCGCCCGAGCCGGCGAAATCCCGATTACGATAATTCGTCCGCCGGTCGTACTCGGCGATGGCGACGCGGTTGGCTTGGCCCTGTTTCGAATTATCTCCGGCTCCGGAATGCACCTCGTGCCGGGCTTGGCGCGCTCGAAGCTTTCGATCGTTCATGTGTCCGATCTCGTGCCGGTATTGATCGCGACTGCGGCGCGCGGCACCCGGCTTCCGCCGGCCGCCGAAACGACCGTCGGACGACACGCCGCGAAGCAGGTCGATCCGCGCGGCTATTATTTCGTCGCCGGCGATCAAGACCCTACCTATGGCGAGCTGGGTCGCCTCATCGGCCAAGCGCTGGGGCGGCGGCGGACCTGCGTGATTCGCTTTCCCCGACCAGCCGTCTGGTCGATCGCCGCTTGCACCGAATTGATCGCGCGAGCCCGCGGCCGCGCGCCATTCGCCGGAATCGACAAGGCCCGCGAGGCTCTAGCCGGGCACTGGACCTGTTCGTCAGCCAGAGCAAAAGCCGATCTCGGCTTCGTGCCCGAGAAATCGCTCCCCAAACTGCTGCGGCAAACGGCCGAATGGTATCGCCGACACGGATGGTTGTAGGCGAATCGCTCGTGGCGGACGCTGCTAGCGTCCGCACCGACGCTGGCAGCGCGTCGGCCACGCGATTCAAATCCGAATCACCCCGCTTCCTTGCGGCGGACGGAAACGTCGTGCGGCAGGCGGTCCCAGTGCGGGCCGCGGAGAATGTTTGGTTCCGAAGGCATTGCGAAGAGGCGCAGCGAGCCGAATGCTTCCGCGCGGGCATGTTCCCAACGATGTGCCGCGATGCTATCGAGAATCCGCTCCGCCACGGCCAGGGCCGCGTGGCCTTGCTCGCCGGTGACGCGCGGCGCGCGGCCGGTCTGGATGCTCTCGATGAAATCGCGATGCTCTTCGACGAGCGCGTTTTGGGCGGGCGCCTCCTGCTCGCGCGTCGGCAGCAGTTCCGCGAACAAGTTTTTCTGCAAATGCTGCTTTTCTTCCAGCGATAGATGGTGCTCGTTGAAATCCGAATCCAGGAGCGAGTCGGCCGGCTCGACGGCAATCGTTCGGCGGGTGGCGAAGTCGATTTCGACCTGCCCGTGCGGCGACCAAATCTGCATTTCGCGCCGCGCGCGATAACTCACCCGCGAGGCGCTCAAATTGGCCGCGCAGCCGCTGACGAACTCGATCCGCGCCTGGGCCACGTCTTCATGCCGGCCCATGATCGAAAGCCCGATCGCGCTGACGCTTCGCACCGGCGAGCGCGCCAGCGACAGGGCGATATCCAGATCGTGAATCATCAGATCGAGCACGACTCCGATATCGGTCGAGCGGAACGTGTAGCCGCCCGCACGCGTCGCCTCGATCAGCCGCGGATCCTGCACTAGCGGCAGCACTCTGGCGAGCGCCGGATTGAATTGCTCGATGTGCCCCACTTGCAGCACGGCGCCGTGCCAATTTGCGGCCCAGACGAGTTCTTCCGCATGCGCCGCCGACGTGGCCAGCGGCTTTTCCATCAACAGGTGAACGCCATGCCGCAGCAGGTCCATGCCGATTGCGTGGTGCAGCGAGGCGGGGGCCGCGACGACGGCCGCATCGATCAGGCCGATCAAGTCGCGATAGTCCGCGAACTCGGCCGCGCCAGTCTCGGCGGCCGCCTGGCGGCGCGATTCGGACACCGGATCGGCCACCGCCACAAGCTGCGCACCCTCGACGCCACCGAGCAGCCGGGCATGAATTCGGCCCAAGTGGCCGCAGCCGATCACCGCGATCCTCACGGGGTTCAAGCGGCCCTCCGTCGTTCGCGGGCCCGGCCGTGCTTCCCTTCTTGCTGCTCTTGGATGAAGCTCAGCAGTGCGTTCACGTGCGGCACCATCTGATCGTTCGACCGCAGAATCTCGCGGGCGTGGTCCAAGCCGACCTTCGCCCGATAAATGAGCCGGTGGGCCTCGGCCAGGCAATGGATCATCTCGGGTGAGAAATCATTGCGTTTCAGGGCGACGACGTTGATGCACCTCGGTCGAGCCGGATGCCCTTCGCACAGCATGTACGGCGGCACGTCATGGATCACGCGGCTGACCGGCGCCACAAAGGAATAGCTGCCGATCGTCGCGTAATGGTGCACGGCGGCGCCTCCCGAGAGCGATGCCCGATCGTGAATCCGCACGTGGCCGGCTAGCAGAGTCGCATTGGCGATGATGATGTGGTCGCCGAGACGGCAATCGTGGGCGACGTGCGAGCAGGCCATCAGAAGATTGTGGCTGCCCACCGTGGTGACGCCTTCTTCCTTTTCGGTTGCGCGGTTCACCGTGACCGATTCGCGAAACACATTGTGATCGCCGATGTTCACCTGCGTGTCGCTGCCGCGATAGCTCACGTCTTGCGGATGGCCGCCGATCACCACGCCGGGGAAAAAGTGGTTATGCTCGCCGATGGTTACGCGCCCCATCAACGTCACGCTGTTCTCGAGCCGCGTGCCGCGCCCGATCCGCACTTCAGGGCCGACCACGCAGAAAGGGCCGATCTCGACGTCCTCGTCGATCTCAGCTCGAGAGTCAATCGCTACATTCTCGGCGATGCGGGTGGTCATCTCGTCTTGGCTCCACTGCGGGCTGTATTTGCGTTCATCCGTGGCCGATTTCCGTTTCTTGCCTCATGCTGACCGCCGGCGGTTTTCGATGCGCTGGCATTCCGTCAGCAGCGCGCGGACCAGTTCGGCGTTCAGCCGGTGGCCGCTGCGATGGGCCGAGATGTGCCCGATCAGGTCACAGCCGGCCAGAGCCAGATCGCCGACGAGATCGAGCATCTTGTGCCGCACGCATTCGTCGCGAAAGCGCAGTTCATTGTCGATCGGGCCGTTGGCGTCGAAGATCAACAGGTCCTTGAGAGTTGCCCGCTTCCCCAGGCCTTGCTCGAGCAGCCAATCCGCCTCGGATTTGAGCATGAACGTGCGGCAGGGGGCCAATTCCTCGCGGAACGTCTCGGGCGTGATCGGAAGCTGCAGCGTCTGGCGGCCGATTCCGTTCCCCAGCCCGTAATCCAAGCGATAGCGAAGCGAGAGTTCGCAGCGTGGGGCCGGCCGGGCCTCGATCCAGCTCTCCTCGTTTCCGACGCGCGTGATCTCGCGGACGACAAGTTGGCTTCGTTCGGCATTCTGCTCGACGACCCCCGCCCCATCGAGACATTCGACGAATGGCTGGCTCGAGCCGTCGCAGCCGGGCAGCTCCGGTTGATCGACCCAAATCTCGCAATTGTCGATTTGCAGGCCCCACAGGGCAGCCAGTACGTGCTCGGTCATCTCGACCGTGGCCCCTTGAGCCTTGAGCGTTGTGCGCCGCGGCGTCTCGAAGCGATTGCCGACCAGGGCCGGAATTCGCACGCGGCGGGCCAGATCGGTCCGCACGAAGACGATCCCCGAATGCTCCGCGCCGGGCCGGAACTCGAGCTGCACGTCGCGCCCGCTCCAATACCCAAAGCCCGAAAGAGAAACCGGCTCGCGGATCGTTCGTTGCTGGCGCTGGGCGTGGATCAAGGGAAGACCGTTCATCCGATAATCGGGCAGAGATCGACAGAGAAGCAGCGAAGAAGGATCGCCCCGCGGCGCGACGGCCGCGGAGCGAGGATGACTTTGGCCTTAGCGCTGGAAGCCTTGCGGCAGGCGGCCCTGATCGCTCGATCGGTTCACCAGCCCGATGATGTCGCCGGTGATGTCGTATTGCTTGTCGACAAACACGATCGGCCGCTGGATTCCTTGCAGGATTTGCTGCGGATCGCTGCTGTCGATCTGCTTGGAGTTGTAGCGGATGACGAGCGCGATATGGTAACGCGTGCAGAATTCATTCACCACGCTCTCGACTTCACGATACGTGTTGAAATAGATTTTCCCCTGGCGCTCCATGAGTTCCTTGTTTTTGAGCGCCTTGTTGACGTTGAAGTCTCCTTGCAGCTTGGCGACTCTTGCTTCGAGTGCGTGATAATCGGGAGAGTCGGGCTTCATGGTCTTGAGCTGCTCGACCATGGCATTGATTTCTTTGGCCTGCCCCTGCCAATCCTTTTCCGTGGCGTCGATTTCCGCCTTGAGCTTATCCATCTGCGACTTGAACAAGACGTGCTTTTCGAATACTAGCCCGACGTCGATCACGGCGATGTTTTGACCACTAGGTCCTGGGCCACCGGCCCCTTGAGCGAATGCCAGGGTGGCCACGGCGGCGACGGCCAGAACGGCCACCAGCGAGGCCGAGATAAGAGAAGTCTTCACGTTTAGCGCTCCTTGCTTGCTGCGGCGTGTCATCCTTGACAGCGCGGTCGCCACGAGCGACGACGCGGCGTTCATCGCGGCCCACCCGCGCCCATGCGGCTGGGCGGGCCAAAACGAGGCGACATTGTGCCGACAACCGCCGGAGGCGTCAAGTGCGAAGTACAAATTACAAAGTACAAAATTCGGGGAATCGCGGGGCTCGCCGCTTCCCCCCGACTACTTTGATCGTAACTCCTCGTTTTGTAATTCACCCTTTGTACTTCGTACTTGTTACCTCGGCGGTTCGAGAGTCACTTCCAGCTTGACCTCTTTACCGCTTCGCAGAACGACGACTTGCACTTTGTCGCCGGCCTTGTATTTCCGCAGCGCGCTGTCGAAATCTTCCAGGTTGCCGATCTTGCTGTCGCCGAGGCGGACGATCGCGTCCCCCGCTTTTAGCCCACCGCGTTCCGCCGGGCTATCCTTCGTCACGCCACTGATGGCATAGCCCGGCGCCTCTTGGCCGAAATCGGGGATGCTGCCGAAATAGGGGCGGTCGCCGTCCGCGCCCGGCCGGCGGCCTTTCGAGGCCTTCGACTCGCTGAACTCCGGCCGCTCGTCCGCCTCGGCCAGCGACGCGGCCACGTCGGCCACCATCTGCGCCACGCGCCGCATGTCGGCCACGTTGATCTTGTCGGCCGTGTCGCTCGGGCGGTGATAGTCACTGTGCGTGCCGGTGAAGAAAAACAGCACGGGAATTTGTTTCGCGTAGAACGACGAATGATCGCTCGGACCAAAGCCCCCCGGCTCCCGCGCGATCTTGAACAGGTACTTCTCGTTCACCCGTTCGATCAGCGGATCGAACCGCGGCGACGTGTCGTTGTCGTAAACGATCAGCTTGTCGTCTCGCATTCGGCCAACCATGTCCAGATTCAACATCGCGACCGTCTTGTCGAGCGGAATTAGCGGATCGCGCACATAGCGGGCGCTCCCCAGCAAGCCGCGCTCCTCGCCGGTGAAAGCGATAAACAGGATTCGCCGCGGCAGCTTCTTCTCGCGGCCAGCGAGTTCGCGGGCCACTTCCAACAGCGCCGCGTCGCCCGAGGCGTTGTCGTCCGCGCCGGGATGGATCGCATGAACTCCAGGGGCGAGCGAGCCATTGCCGCCATAGCCGAGATGGTCGTAATGCGCGCCGATGACAATCGTCTCCTCGGCGTGCCGGCCTTCTCCTTCGAGCATTCCGAGCACGTTCTTCGCCGCTGTTTGTTCGCGGATCAGATTCGTTTCGCCGGCAATTCGCCAGCCGGGCAGCTCGCGGCTCTTTGGGCTCCCCGTCGCATCAATCTCGTGCTCAAGCGTAACCAGATCCGTTCCGAGCGCGGCCTTCAGCGCCTGGCCGATCGCCGCCCGGCGGCAGTGCAGCACGGGAAACTCGCGTCCTTCGCTCTCCTCGCTGGGACGATCCGGGTCAATGACTGGATCGACCCCGTCGACGCATTCCTTCGCCAGCCGTTTGATTCGGTCGGTCAGGTCATCGACTTGCTTGGACTGCTTGACGATCTGTTCGAGCGAGGGATGGTCGATCTTCTTGAATTCGTTGTTGGCCTTTGCCAATTCATCGATGGCCGCTTGCAAGCGCTTTTGCGATTGTCCGACGACCTTTTGAATCTCCGCTTCATCATTGCAAAAGATCACCGCGGCCGCGCCATGTTCGTAAGCATTCGAGACCTTGCGCGAGAGCGCTGCGTAAATCGAATCTCGGTCGCCGAAGATGCCATGCGGATTGGATCGCTGTGGCTGATGCCGCAGGACGATCACGGCCTTGTCTTTCACGTCGATCCCGGCATAGTCATCGTACTTCTCCGTCTTGGCGGTGATGCCGTAACCGGCAAACACCAGCGGGGCATCGATCTTCGCGGAGCCCCCCAAGGCCTTTGGCGTAAAATCGATTCCCAGCTTGAGCGGAATCGTCCGCCGCTCCCTGTCATCCGATTCCGCCGTGCCGACCAACTCGGCCCGATTGCGCTCGACTGGTCCGAGCTTCGAGCCGATCGTCAAGTTGAATTTTTGAAATGGTTCGCCGTCGTACAGATCAGTTTTCAGACCGATTGCCTTGAACTCTTTGGCAATATAGTCCGCGGCCAGATCGATGCCGTGCGTCCCCAGCCCGCGTCCTTCAAGCTTTTCGGACGCCAGATAGCGATCCGTTTCCGCCATCCGCTGCTCGATTGCGGCATCGGCAGAAGCATTTTCCGCTCCGGATTTTTCCGCCGCGAAAACGAACTGCCGCGACTGCAGAACAACGCTCGCCAGCCCGGCGGCCGCCAGCAGAAGGCAGACGCGAGCTTGGAAGACAAGCGGAATTGCCGATGGTAGGAGAATCCGACCGGAACGATTGCCGCGATGCACGAAATGGCTCCATGGGAGAAAAATACCGGAGGTGGGAGTTGAACCCACACCCTCTTTCGAGGACCGGATTTTGAGTCCGGCGCGTCTGCCATTCCGCCACTCCGGCTAAGTGGTTACGCAATTGCAGTTTGCATTGAAGTCGCGGGGGTGTCAACGGTAGTCGAATTGCCCCGCGCGGAACAGGCGCGGAAAGAAAGTGCAACTTGCCCCTTGCCATCGGCCGCATAGCGCCGGTCGAGATTGCGGCTCGCGATGGCCATTTGGTCCATCTTCTCATAATGCTTGCGAATAACCTCGGGGGTCGCTCCGACCATGATCGAAGTTTCCTTTTCGGTCGCGCCGGCCATTTGCAAGCCGGTGATCGCCGTCCGCCGGAAGTCGTGCAACGTGAAACCCTCCCACGTCGCCGGCGGGTCCGCCTTCGCGGCTTCCTTCCGCTTCTCATCGTTGTAGCGCTGCAGTTCATCTTGCATCCAGCCGACAAGCCGGTCTGCGGTGAATCCC
>DASZFO010000018.1 GCA_035939775.1 Pirellulales bacterium
TATCCCTTTTCATCTCCGAGGCGTGCCGGCGCCTTGCGCAGGCAGGTCAGGCAAGGGGCGTTCGGCATCGTAGAAGCGACGGATTCCGCGCTCGAAAAGGCGATTCGGGACGAATCGCAGCGCGAGATCGCGGAGGCGCGCCTTGATGCGGCTAGAGGTCAGGAATGTGCCGTGCGCGCGGACAGCACTGTCGCGGTAGCGGCGGGCGATGGGGGTCATCAGCTCCTCGTAACGCGCCAGCGAAGTGGTAAAGTCGTCCGGATTGCGCGCGAGGCAACCGGCAAGAATGTGCGCGTCCTGGAGAGCCAGCGAACTGCCCATCCCCGAAAGCAACGTAGGGCAGTGGGCGGCGTCACCGATGACGGCGCAGCGGCCCTGGGTGATCCGCGGCATCTCGACTTGGTTTATGGCGTCGGAAAAAACAAAATCATTCGCGCCGATGTTGCCGAGGACGCGGACCACTTCCTCGGGAAAACCGGCACAGGTCGCGAGCAGATAGTCTCGCATCGCCAGCGGATCGTCGTGAGGCGGAGGTTCCGCGTTCGCACCAACATAAACTACGGCTGACACGGAGTCGGGAGCGACCGGCAACAGATTCACCATGCTTCCGATGCCCAAGTAGGAATGCGCCACCGCGCGCAGACCGTGGCGGAGCGTTTGCGAGATCGCGATGTAGTGACCGCCGAGCGGCCGTTCAAAACCCTCGCCGAAGACAAGGCCGCGGACGCGCGAGTGGACTCCGTCCGCACCGACGAGTAAATCGCCCCGCCCAGTGCGGCCGTCGCTCAACCTGACCTCGACGCCGTCGGCCGCGGTACGAACTTCCTCGATCTGAGTGCCGAAACGGATATCGGCACGCTCACGCACGAGTTCGTAGAGCGCGGCCTGCAGGTCGGCCCGACGGAACAGGATGTAACCGCCGAGCGTCTTGGCGAGCGCCGCAGTACGTTCTTTTCGCAGGAGTCGCTTTGCCGCAGTGTAGAAATAGACTTCTTCGATCGGCACAGCGCGCGCCTGGCAGGCGGCCAATATCCCCATCCGACGCGCCATCTCCACCCCGTTTCCTTTGAGCGAGATATAGTGGCCGAGCGCCTCGAAGCGCGGCGCGCGCTCGATGAGGACGGTCGAGGCGCCGATTCGGCCGAGCCAATGGGAGAGCGCTAGGCCTGCGATCCCGGCGCCGGAGACGATCACCTTCAGCGTCATATTGAAGAAGTGGTGAAGAAGGGTTAGACCTATTTATTAAACAGGTCTGCTCTCTTCCCGTGTCAATTCAATGACTCCCGAACCCATTTCCTCCCTTGGGATTCAGAGGCCCGAGGACGTGTAAAAAAGTGTCCGAACGACTCCCGACCCCTTTTTCACTCCGGTTGGCTGGAACAACGCCGATCTTACTTCTTCGACTTATCCTTGTCCGAGTTTTTATCGTGCCCGTCGGCCTGAGACGACGAACTCGCGCTGCCGACGGCTCCATTCGCTCCGCCTCCAACGCGGGTACCTTGCGCGGAGTTTTGTTGGGGGCCGGGGGTGCCGAATCGCTGTCCGCCCGGTCCGTTTGTCGTCAAGGGGGGAACGCTCTTTCCGCCTTGGTTGGCCTGAGGCCCGACGATAGCGACACCTTGCCAAGCCGGTGGACTGTTGGTCGATGCGCCTTGAGATTTTCGATCGGGATAAAGTTGGTTCGGATGCAGCCGATACCACTCCAACTCAGCCCAACGCTCCTTCAAAAGTTGCTGCTCTAATAGCTGATTCTGGTACTCCAGTTGCCTGTTTATCGCATCGAGGTCGGGATCACTTGCAGTTTGGTTTGGGCGGTCGATCGCTTCTTGCGCCTGAGCTTCTGCCTCGGCCGCCCTGGCCGCCGCTTCTCGGGCCTGCGCCTGCCGACGAGCGGCGTCAGCGGCGGCGTTTGCTTGGCCGGCCGCCAACTCGGCCTGCTTTCGCCGCAATTCCAGGTCGCGTTCTGAGGCGAGCCCGCGGAAGTATTGCAAGAAATCGGTCCTGGAGATCGAGTCTTTCTTCGATAAGTCGCGCTTGATGACTGGCTGTGGTGGAGGTTCGCCCCCCAGGATCCCATCAGCGGCTAACCGATCCAGAGCGTCAACGATTTTAGTTTGCGAAGCCCTAAACTTGCTTTGCGGCAGCCCTTTGTCGGTGCCCCCCGCTCGTTCGAACACGGATCGCGCCATGATCGCGATTTTGTCAGCACCGTTCGCGGTCGGTGTCCACACGCTGGCGACCATAATACTGCACAGCCCCCCCACAAAGATTTTCGGAAGGATCCTGCTCGTCCTGGTCATCTCGTCACCCCTGCTTTCTGAAAAGTTTGCACCCGTCCACCTGATCGTCCCATCTGGAAACACTCTGGTCCAAAATGTTCAACGAGGGATGTAGCCGATTGTACCGGAAACCCGCCACAAAGAAACGACTTCTTTTGGCGCGGTTCGGCGGAACTTGGCTATAAGCCTACTGTGATCGTCGTCAAATGTCCGACGTCCCGAAAAATGGCCCACGTGGAATCAAAATCGTCGCGAAAAAAAGCGAACGCGACTCGAATTAGGAACGAGTCGCGTCCGCCCTGTCCACTTTTCCTCAATCAGCACCGTGCGCCGGAAGGTCAGCCAAGGGGCGCTCGGCATCGTAGAAGCGACGAATGCCGGGTTCGACTTATCCCCTTTTGCTTTTCCTCATTTCTGCATGGTAATCAGTTCATCGACCTTCGGATTCTCCTCGATGGCGATGTTGGCATATTCGTCCACTAGCCCGCCATTATGCATCTGAATGGCGAATGGCCCCTTCTTTCCCGCCGCTGGGTCCTTGAACCGGGCGATCTCGATCGCGGGCGCGCCCGGCGGCTGTGCAACCGCCAGGCGGGCGGCGCCCGACTCGGCGTCCACCAGCAGCTCCACCCGGCTCCACTTCAACGGATCCGCTTTCGATTTTGTAATGGATGTGAAGAACTCTTTTCCTGAGTTGTTCTTCCCGGGACGGTAGTCCCAGTGGAAGCCCTGCGGCACCATGAATTGCACAGCTCCCAGCATGTCCAGCGGCTTCTCATTCTCCGCGGGATTGGTGCAGAAGAACAGCACGCATGCGGGATGATCCTGCTTGGGTTCCGCCGACACGTGGCGGATGTCAAAGATCACACGGTACCTGCCATACTGCCCCTGCGTGGCGATGACTCCCCGGCCCTTGCCCAGGCTCACCAGCGCGCCGTCCTTCACGATCCACTGTTCCGGCGGAATCTGCCTCCAGCCCGCCAGGGTTTTCCCGTCAAACAGATGGGTCATGCCAGCAGGCAGCGGCGCGTCGGGCGCCGACGTAGGTTGGGAGGTCGACGCTGCTGAGGCCGTCGGCGCGGTGGTAGGAGTCGCGTTCTGGGCGATGCTCAGCCGAGTCAGTCCAGCGATCGCTGCCATGCAAACACCGCAAATCGGAAGCGTCCACTTCATACGATTTTCCTTTGACGAAGAAATGGGCTCGGGTGCCGATGTTTGCTCGATTCGAGCAGTTTCGCGAGCGCCAACTTCCGGCACTAACTACCCGCGTCCAAATCTCGCGGCCCATCTCCGCCGCCCATGAGCGGGGCGTGGCCGAGGGCGCGGCGGGCGATGCTCAGTTGCCCGGTGTGGATCCCTTCGTGCCAGATCGCCATTTGGAAGGCGTCGGCGTAGTCTTTGATGAAGTCGGGAGCGCCTTTCGGAAGTGACCGGTTGAGATCGTTCTCGGTCAGCCGATCCAGGGCCGCCATGAGCGCTTGCCGACGGTCGCGAAGGAACCCCAGCACATCTTCGGCCGGCGGATAGTCGGCCGGATTGCTGCTCGGCTTGCTCCCCATCCCAAATTTCTCTTTGAATCCGGCGGGCGGCTCGGTCTGTTTATCTGGCGCGACCACGCCGACGATGAAATTGTCGGTCAGCGACATGTGCCCCGCGAACCAGAGCGCATGATTGGCGTTGGGGTGGACCTGGTGCGTCCAATCCTGCGGCGTTTTGAACGAGGCCAGCATCCCTTCGCTCGTCTGCCGAGCCTGCTCCAACCACGACTTGAGCCGGTCCTTATAATTCATCACAGAATCTCCTGAGATTGTTCCGTTGTTCGCGAGTTCGTTTGCCGTCGCAGCATCATACCAACTTCCGGCGGTTTGACGACGGGGGCATGAGACCGTACAACATCGTCTGGCCGCCAAGCGGCGCTCCGGCCTCCGATGAGAGGCCCCCGCAAAGGGGAGCTGTGAACCTGGTCAGGACGAAAGTAGCAGCCATAAGCAGTCATCTCTTTGTGCGGCGGGCCTCTCATCGGCGGCCGATGGCCTGAATGACGAATGTCTAATGACGAATGCCCAATGAATGACGAATGACGAAGCACGAATGTCTAAAGAATGACGAATGTCGAAGCACGAATGACAAAGGAATCAACGATTGCCCGAATCAAGACCGTTGCAGTGCCCGCTCACGCTTCGTCCCGCCGCGACGGATCTTCGACATTAGGGCTTCGTCATTCTTTAGACATTCGTCATTAGTCATTCGACATTCCCCCATCCTATGGCCGAAGTTTTCCAGAGCGAATTGATCCCAATTGACGATATTGCCGCGGCAAATAGCGGGCCGGGCGACTACGTTGTCGTCGCGCGTCGGTATCGGCCGCAGACGTTCGCCGAATTGATCGGCCAGGAGCACGTCGGCCGCGGGCTGACCGGGGCCATCCTCTCGCATCGCGTGGGTCACGCCTATCTATTCACCGGCGCGCGCGGCGTCGGCAAGACGTCGGCCGCGCGAATCCTCGCCAAAGCGCTTAATTGCGTCCACGGGCCGACGCCCACCCCGTGCAACGAGTGCGACATCTGCCGCAGCATCACGTCGGGCGACGATATGGACGTGCTGGAAATCGACGGGGCGAGCAACCGCAATATCGACGACATTCGCCAGCTTCGCCAAAACGTCAACGTCCGGCCGAGCCGCTCCCGATTCAAGGTCTACATCATCGACGAAGTTCACCAGCTAAGCCGCGATGCATTCAACGCCCTGCTCAAGACGCTCGAAGAGCCGCCGGAGCATGTCAAGTTCATCTTCTGCACGACCGAGCCGGAAAAGATTCCGATCACGATCCTCTCGCGCTGCCAGCGCTACGACTTCGCGGGGATTCAAACCGGCTCGATCGTCGAGCGGCTGCGGCAGATCGTGGCGGCCGAAGGAGCTGAAGCGGAGCCGGAGGCGTTGGCGATCCTCGCCCGCCGCGCGGCCGGCTCGATGCGCGACAGCCAATCGCTGCTCGAGCAGCTTCTTGCGTTCGGATCGAAGCGCGTGACGCTGGCCGACGTGCATGCCATGCTCGGCACGGCGGGCGGAGAGCGGCTGGCCGGATTGGTCGGCCATTTGGTCGGGCGCAATTCGGCGGCGGCGCTCGAGGATTTGGACACGGCATTGGCCGAAGGCGTCGATGTTGGCCAGCTTATGGATCAGCTCCTCGGCTATTTTCGCGACGTGATGGCGGCCGCGGTCGGATGCCCGGCGGATAGCTTCCTGCACACGGCGCCGAGCGACCAGGAAGCGGTGGCGGCCGCGGCGAAACGGCTCGGGCTGGAAACGGTTCTCGCCGTGATGCAAGTCCTCGATCACACGCTCTCGCGGTTGAGGTTCAGCACGCACGGGCGGACGCTCGCGGAGTTGGCCCTAGTGCGAATTGCGAATTTGGGCGATTTGGATCGCCTGACCGATCTGATCGCCGATTTGCGAAACGGGGCTGGTTCGGCGAACGCGGGTGTCGCGTCCTCGTCGCCGCCATCAATGGCAAAAAAAAAAGCTGACCTGAGACCGGTCGCCGAAGCCGACCCATCCAACGCGACCGCC
>DASZFO010000019.1 GCA_035939775.1 Pirellulales bacterium
TCTTCATGGCCGCATCGGCTTCCAGCATCGTCGAATCGACGGCTACGGTCTTGCCCGAGAGCAGCTTCTGCTCGGCGGCCAGCTTCAACACAAACACGAACACCGCTTCATGGACGGAGAGCGGCAGCCGATCATGAATCCGCGACAAGCTGGAATGGTCGGGCGTCTCCTGCTGGGCCGGCACGCCCAGAAATTCCGCCAGCGAGCGGCTGTCGCTGCATCGCCAGGCAATGCCGCGTTGGGAACTGATGCCCTCGAAGTAGCCCACCAGGATCATGCGAAAGTACACACCAGGCGGGATTGAGTCGCGGCCGCGGTCGGAAGAGTAGTAAGGCGCGCACAGCGCTTCCAACCACTCGTCGAAGCCGGCCTCAGCCAGCAACTTGTTGAGCTTCTTGTAGAACGGATGGCCAGGGGATTTGGGCAACTCCGTCGTCGCAACCCATACGGCCTGCTGTTCGCGCTTGCGTTTGCCGAGTGCCATGAGAATGCATCCATGCCGTGAAACCAACAACCCGCCGCCACAATACCATCCTCGTCAAGCACAGAAATTCAACAGCCTTCTAGTATTACTCCGTTAACTGATCTTGGCTGATTGCGCTGCTTCGTTCAAGATCGGTGCATGGATGCACGGAAGCTGAGCAAGCTGCGGAGGGATTTGGCGGCGTTCCTGGACGCTGTCGTCGGGACCATGGGCGATGCGCGACGCCGGCGTTGGTGCGGGACGTATGTCCGTGGCGTGCTGCTGGATGGTCAACGCAAGAGCATCGAGCCGATGTCCGTTCGATTGAAGAAGATCGAGGAAGGCGAAGAAGACTACGAACAGGCGCTACAACAGTTTATCAATCAAAGCCCTTGGGACGAGCAAGCGGTGCTCGATAGCTTGCAGGTCTGGGTGGGGCGACAATTCGGCGGGGAAGGCTATCTGATCCTCGATGATACGGGGTTTCCCAAGCAGGGGCAGCACTCGGTCGGTGTGGCTCGGCAGTACACGGGTACGTTGGGGAAGGTGGCCAGTTGTCAGGTCGCCGTCACACTCCAGTTGGCGACTCAGCGTGAAGTGCTCGGACTGGACGCCCGCTTGTATCTTCCCCAAGCCTGGGCCGACGATCGCAAACGTTGCGAGAAATCGGGCATTCCGGCCGGAGTGGCGTACCAACCGAAGTGGCAATTGGCCCTGGCCATGCTGTGCCGCGCCCATGCCAACGGCTTGAGCGGCATCGTGTTGGCCGACAGTTTGTTCGGCACGGTGACGGCATTTCGACAACAATTGGCCGCCGCGGGTTGGACCTACTGTGTGGGTATCGATTCCACCTTAAAGGTCATCGCCGCGGATACCGACCTGGGGCCGGTGCCTAAATACTGCGGCCGCGGTCAACCACCGAAGCGGCCGCTGAAGGTCCGCACGAAGCCGAAATCGCCGAGCGTCAAACAGTGGGCCGTCGAACATGCCGCCGACTTCCGTAAAGTAACGTGGAGAGAGGGGACAAAGGGCAAGATGGCGGGGCGATTCGCTGCCTGGCGAGTCCGACCGGCGCACAAGCTCGCGGCCGGTAAAGAGCCGCTGGACGCCTGCTGGTTACTCATCGAATGGCCGCATGACTCCGAGTGTCCGGGAAAGTTTTTTTTCAGCAACTTGCCGCCCTCGACGAGTCTCAAACGGCTGGTCGCCACGGCCAAAAGTCGCTGGTGGATCGAGCACAGTTACCGGGAACTGAAGGACGAACTAGGCCTCGATCATTTCGAGGGACGGTCGTGGCGTGGTTGGCATCATCACGTCGTACTCGTGCTCTTGGCCTACGCCTTCCTGCAAGACATTCGTCGTCGTCGCGATAAAAAAGGGGCCGACGCGTGACGCTACCACTGCTGCGCGATCAACTGCAGATTCTCTTAGCCTGCTGGTGCGGACGCTGCCTACTCTGCGGTCAAACGGTATTCGAATTCGTCGCCGCTCACCCACCATAGGTAACGGAGTAATACTAGACCGAACGCTGCCCCGTAATTGCAATCGTTTCCTCAGAGGTATCATCAAACGACCTGGCGTGTTGAATCTCCTGGCCGGCGACACGGACAGCCTGGCGATCGCGGGCCGATCGGATCGCTGGAAGTTAGGACCGACGGCGCGCTCATCTTCGGCAAGCTACTGTCGGGCGCGCGTCCGCGGACGATCT
>DASZFO010000020.1 GCA_035939775.1 Pirellulales bacterium
AAGTTTGTCGCGGAGCAGTTGGGCTGCCTTTGATGTCGCTGGGTCTTTTCCTGAGCGCTGGGGGATGCAATGAAACGCCGCGAATTCATCAGTTTGCTCGGTAGCGTGACAGTCGCCTGGCCGCTCGCGGCGCGCGCGCAGACTCCAATGCCCGTGATCGGGTTCATGAGCGGCCGAGCCCCGGAGGAATCGGCACATCTTGTGGCGGCGTTCCGCCAGGGTTTGGCTGATTCAGGCTTTGTTGACGGCCAAAATGTCACGATTGAGCTTTGCTGGGCGGAGGGCGATTACGATCGACTCCCGGGGCTGGCCGCTGAATTAGTCAACCGAAAAGTGGCCGTTCTCATCGGTGTCGGCGGCGACGTTTCAGCTGTTGCCGCCGCGAAAGCAACGACAACAATTCCGGTCGTGTTCGGGATGGGCGGCGATCCCGTCAAAGCCGGCATCGTCGCGAGCTTTAATCGGCCCGGCGGTAACGTCACTGGCTATACCATTTGGACCAATGAGATGGAATCGAAGCGGCTCGGTTTGCTGCGCGAACTCGTGCCTGGGACCCCAGTGATCGGAGTACTGGTGAATCCCCGCTTCCCGCCCACCGTGCAGGAACTGGACGATCTCGAGCCTGCGGCCAAAGGAGTTGCTCAGCGGCTCTTCGTGGCGCGCGCGAACGACGATCCGGAATTGGATGCAGCCTTGGCCTCGCTCGTTCAGCAACGTGTCGGCGCGTTTATGGTCACGGCCTCGCCTTTCTTTGATACGCGCCGCGATCGCATCATCAACTTCGCCGCACAAAATCGCCTGCCCGCCATCTATCACTTTCGTGAATATGCGCTGGCTGGTGGGCTGATCAGCTACGGGCCCAACATCGCCGAAAGTTATAAAAACGCCGGAGTCTATGCCGGTCGCATCCTCAAGGGCGAAAAACCCGCGGACCTGCCGGTATTACAGCCGAGCAAGTTCGATTTCGTGATCAATCTCAAAACGGCCAAGGCGCTCGGACTGACAGTGCCCCCAACGCTTCTTGCCGAAGCAGGCGAGGTGATCGAGTAGGATGCTGTTTTACTGCAATGCACTTGGTCTGGAATTGGCCCTTGGCGGACATTCTGCGGCTGCGGTCTAGAGTCCACTTTCGGGTGTAAAACGGACATTGACCAACCCTTGCTCATCGACCTCGATTTATGGATGCCATGACAGGTAAATTGACCGCCAACGAGATTCTCAGTCTGCTGAAACTAGAACCCAACGCGACCTGCGGTTTCGTGCGGCTGACCTTCGTGAGCAAGCAATCGGTCGCGGCGGGTGTTTTGCCATCGCCGTTCGCCGAGGCGCGCCCCGTGGGCTCGGCGCTTTATTTCATGGTGACGTCTGGCGCGCCGGTACGGCTGCACCGTATCCGCAACGATCAGCTCTACCACTATTATCTCGGCGACCCGTTGGAAGTGTTTATGCTACACGCCGACGGTAGCACGGAGCGAGTCGTCGTCGGACCAAACCTACGAAGCGGCCAACACGTGCAACTCTTGATTCCCGGC
>DASZFO010000021.1 GCA_035939775.1 Pirellulales bacterium
GTTCCATTCGTTCGTCCCAACTGAAAGTTGATACGCCCGCGACTTGCAAATCAGCCGCTGCAAGCTCTGCACGTCGAAGCCGCTGGCGATGAAATCGGCCGTCAGCTTGTCGAGCAGCTCCGGATTGGTCGGCGGATTGCCGGCCCGGATGTCGTCGATCGGCTCAATGAACCCGGGGCCCATCAAGTAGCTCCAGGCGCGATTGACGTAGCTCTTGGCGAAATACGGGTTCTTCGCCGAGGTGGTCCAATGAGCGAACTGCTCCCGGAGATTGTCGCCTGCCGAGGGCATGTCGTCGTGCGTGTAAGGAAATTCGGGCGTTTGGACGACCTGCGTCGTCGGGTTCCGCACTTCTCCAGTATCGCCGTCGAAGATCACCTCGCCAAGCGCCTTGCTCCCCTCGACGTCGGTGCCGCCGACCTTGACCTTTGCATATTGCGGATCGTCCTTGTGGCCAACCTTGGCGAAGAAGGCCGCGAGCTTCCAATGTTGGTTCTGCGTCCAGCGCTCGAACGGATGGTCGTGGCACTTGTTGCAATTGAACCGCACCGCGAGGAAGAGCTGCGTCGTATTCTCCATCAGATCGCCCGGGTCGCGGAGAACCTTGAAATACGAGGCGGGCGGGTTCTCGATATTCGATCCGCTGGCGGTCAGCACCGCATAAGCGAATTTATCGTAGGGCATGTTCGTGGCCACGGCATGGCGAATCCACTCCCGCAGCGCCGCCGCGCCCTTCTCCCCCAGATACTTGTTGTTCACCTGGAGCAAGTCGGCCCATTTGTTCGTCATCTGCTCGACATACGGCGCGCTGCCTACGAGGCGGTCGATCAACTCGTCGCGCTTCAGCTTCGTCTCGCGCAGGTCGGCCAGAAACGCGCGGACCTCGGCTGACGTCGGCGGCAAGCCGGTCAGATCGAGATACACGCGGCGGATGAACTCGGCATCGGTGCAAAGCCCGCTCGGCAGCGTCTTCACCTTCTTGAGTTTGTCGTAAACGAGCGCGTCGATGTAGTTGTTTTCCGGCTGGTCCTGCCAGACGAAGCTGCTGCGATCGCCCATGACGGTTACGGTCGTCGCCGTGTAGTTCCCTTCGTAGCGCACGAGCACGGGGGATTCGCCGCGGCGCAGGGCCGTGATTAGCCCGTGCTTGTCCGCCTCGAGAATCTCGATGTTGCCGCTTTCGATGAAGGCCTCGGCCGTCACGTCGCGCACCCGGCCGTCGGCATACGTGGCCAGCACGCGGAATTGCTGTTGCATCTTCGGCAGCGGAATAATCGGCGCGGCCGGCTGAATCTCGACCTTCGCCACCCGCGGAGCATCTCGATCGAGCTTGGCCCCCTGCGCGATCCAATTCTTGAGCAATTCATAGCGCGGCTCGCCCGGCCTGATCAGCATTCCGCCGACGTGCGGCACCGAGCCGCTCGGCTTGAGCAGCATCAGGCTCTGCTCGGGCATCGCTCGATTGAACCGCCGGGCGGCTAGATCGTCGGTGAGCGCGAGATGATCGAAGACCGGATCGTATCCGCGCAGCGAGAGCTTGAAGCCGTTCTTCCCCTGGGCCGAGCCGTGGCAGGTGCCCGCGTTGCAGCCGAGCTTCGAGAGGGTCGGCATCACGTCCTGAACGAAGCTCACCTTCTGTGACTTGGCGGCGTTGGTCGCGGGCAGCGACGCATCAACCGGCCGGTCAGCGAGCGAATCCTCGATCTTCGGCACCGGCGCAAATTCGTTGATCAGCTTTCCCGTCTGCGCATCCATCAGCACCACTTTGCCTGAGAAGCCGGCGGCGGCGACGCGCTTGCCGTCGCGGCTGAAGCGCGCGGCGTAGATCGGCCCCGGCTGGCCGTCGAATTTGCAAACCAGCTTGCCCGAGCCGGCCTCGTAGACGCGGATCTCGCCCGTCTCGTCGCTGCTGCTGCCGGCGACGATCCGCTCGCCATCGGGGCTAAACTGCACGGCATAAATCCGCCCCGGCAGGGCGTCGAACGCGCGGATCAGGTTGAAATCGTCGCCGATCACCCGCGCCTTGTCGGCCGGACGATACATGCGGTAAATCTTCGGCACGCCGTCCGCCCCGCCCACGACCAGCTCATCCTTCTTCGGATGCCGATCGACCGAAGCGAGACCTCCCTTGAGCGCGCCGGGCGTGATGCTCGTGATGTTATCGACGAATCGCTGCGTGGCCACCTCGATCAACTTCATCGAGCGGTCGCGGCTCACCGAGACGAGGTGCGACGAATCGGCTGAGAAGACAGTGCCCAGCACCCAATCGTTGTGCGCGCCTTGGAAGAGCACCTGCTTGCCCGTCTTGGCGTCGATCGCGCGGACCGTGTTGTCCGCGCAACCGAAGGCGATCCGAGCGCCGTCTGGGGACCAGCTCACGCCGTAGAGCGTGTCGTAAGTCATCGGCACCGAGAGGGCCAGCTTGCGATCGGCGACGTTCCAAATCTGAATCTCGCCCAGCCGCGCCGGCGAGCCTCCCGCGACGGCCAGCCACTTGCCGTCCGGCGAAAAGGCCAGCGATTGCACCCGCTCGGAAAGCCCGACCAGCCGGCCGGCCAATTCCGACCCGTCCGCTTTGTGCAGCAGCACTTCGTGATAACCCGACACGGCCAGCAGCATGCCGTCGGGCGAGAAATCGAGCGCCGAGAGCACCGGCAGCCCGCGATAGACGGGCGGATGCTCGGCATCGAACGTCACCGCGGCCGAAGCAGGCGTGTCGTCTGTCGCTCCTTCGCGAATCCAGCGGGCGATCAATTCGATCTGCGCGGCGGCCAGCGGCGGCTGCTCCTTCGGCATCTCCGCCTTCTCCGCGCCGTCCTTCCCCTTGGTCGGCGCGATCATCTTGACGAGGTTGCTGGCCTCCGGCTTGCCGGGCACGATAGCCGCCTCACCGCTCTCGCCCCCTTTCAAGAATGCCGGGAACGGCGACATCACATACTCGCCGCCATGCTTGGCCGGCTGATGACACCCCTGGCAATGCTCCTGAAGCACAGGCCGCACTTCGCGAAAGAAGCTCGCCTTCGCAGGCACCGCACTAGCCGGCTTCGCCTCATCCGCTCGCGCCGCGCTAGCTATCGCCAGACCAACTAATGCAGCGAGCGACACCAATCTGAGATTCGAAACCTGGAATCTCGAATCTGAAATCCGAGATTCAAAATTTCTTGCGGCGACGATCCGAAAAGCAGCCATGCGCAGTACCTTTTTCGGCAAGTCGGCGAAACTAAGCGAACGCGAACCGGCAGTACAATCGGTTCACAGCAAACGAGGCGGGACAATTCAGGCGAGCAGCCAGACTGTACAAGAATCGCCGCCGGAACGCCGCCAACCAATCCCGGCCGACCCTCGAACTCTGGCTACCACGATTCTAGCCAAATCGTCCGGTCACTCGCAAACCGATTTCTTCAAAAAAGCGGTAAATCACCGTTTCACGTTGAAAATCGGCTGCCGCGACCGAATTAGTTCTAGTTCGAGGGCCTTACGGGTTCTCGTGCCGGTGCCGTCGGCGAGAATCTGAATTTCGAGATGAACGTCAGTGGCACCGAATTCCCATAGCCAGCGTGCCAGCCCCTTGTTGTCGGAATGGTCGAGATGTTTTGTCAGCCGCTTTTTGAGATTCTCCGTTTCGCCTACGTACAGCAGTTGCCTTGCCGCAAACAAGAGATAAAGGCCGGGCTTCGCAGGGATCACGTCCACGATAAGTTCATCTGCTCGAAGCACTCGAACTTCCCGCGGCGGGGCGATTCTCGCGACTATCTCCGGAGCGAGCTTTTTTGTCTTTCGTAGATTGAGCGCCGCCCAACGGTATTGTAGCGGATTGAATCCGGGCGCGATCCTCGCCGCCAAGCGATCAAATTCCTCTGCCAATCGGGGATCGCAGATTACTTGATCGAGGCTCACGCCGTCGCGACGTTCCAGAAACCGTACCGCCATCTCCGCGGCGAAACGGAATTCTTCCTGGTCCGCGATTTGGGTTCGCTTTGACCTCGGCAGGCCGCTCAATCCACTTGCTTTCCGCAGATTCAGCAAAGTTTGATTCAGCGCAGCGGCAGAGTCATCGAGTCCACGGGCTCGGCATTCCTCCACGAAGCGCTTGTTCAATTCCGGATCCGCAACGACGCGATCCACCGCAAAACCATTCGAGGCCGCGACAAACGCGGCAACAATGCTCGATCTCATTTCAAGCGGCAAAGTTCCCGAAGATTCCATTGGGGCCGATACTTCCTGACGAAGCAGCTCTGCCAAGCGAGAATCTCCCCTGGACGCGTGTTTGGAAAGGAGCGTGCCTGAACGCCGAGATCATTGGCAACGTTAAGCCACACCATTCTCTGCTCCTGACCAAATTGATTTCTAAGTCGTTCTCGAAGGTTTAACGTTGCCCCGACATAGAGGCTCTGGAAACGATTCGCGACGACATAGACACCCGGTTCGCCTCGAATTACGTCAGGATCAAATCTGAGAAGCGGCGTGGCAGGCGCCAATGTTGCCGGTGCTTGGAGTAATGCGCCGCGGCTTCGCGCTAGCTTGGCACGCTTCCGAAGCGCGAGCGCTCCCCATCGATTCATGAACGAATCCAGCCCCGGAGCGAACTGAAATGCGCGATTGTCGAACTCGCGCGCAAGGTCAGGATCGCAGAGGATTTCGTCGAGACTTACCGCAAGCTTGTCATCCAGCATCTTCTTCAGCGCGATCTCGCTGGCAAAGAGAAAATGGTCGCAATCCTCCCAGGAGACATCGCTTCGTCGTGTCGTGGAAATATGCTTGAGCTTTCCGGCCTTTCTGAGACGAAACAGGATTACGTTCCAGGTTCGTGGGTCGCCGACGATCCCTAGTCGTTCGCATGTTCTGACAAACTCGCTATCTAAATCCGGATTGGCGACCACGTAGTCCGCTGAGTAGCCGTCATGGACGCGCTCGAATGCTTCGACGACACCGCGCAGCATGAATTTTGCCTGATTTCGCTCGAATCGCTTTTCTCGTGATCGGATTTCGCCATTTACATTCGCCCCGGAATGTCTTGCACGCGGCGGCTTATTCTGCTTTGGACCGCGAAGCCCCGGCCTGCCCACGTTCGTCGTCGGCGCGCTCATCGTCGGCTCGGGGGATCCATCAAGTCGATCGCCCACTCGAATCCCCGCGAGTCGCTGTTGGCCGAGCTTGACGTAGTCGGCCGAGACGTCGAATCCCAGGTAGCGCCGGCCCAGTTTCTTGGCGACGGCCAACGTCGTCGCGCTGCCGGAGAATGGATCGACGACGAGATCGCCTTCGTTCGAACAGAACCGGATGATGCGCCCGAGCAATTGCTCTGGCATCTGGCAGCCGTGGAACCCGGCCCGCTCTTTGAATGTGCCCGCGACGCGGGGAAAATACCACGTGTGTTCGTTTTCTTGAAAGCGCTCGGCCAAGTCTTGCGGACGAAGTGTCCAGGTCTGTTCATTGTCGCTCGGGGGAGCAAAATCGCTCGGCGCCCAAGTCTCGTCATCGGCAACCATCTCGCCAACAACGTCCGCCGGGCGAATGAGCCACGTATCGTCCGGCAGCCGCCCCCGCGGATTCGCCCGCTTGTCGGCATAGACAAGCTGCCGGGCCGACGGGATGCGATTCTCCAGGTCTTCGTCGCGGAACGTGAAGTCGTTCGCGTCCTTCACGAAATAAAACAGATGCGCGTGCGAGCGCGTGAACTTGTGCGAGCAGTTCACGCCGAATGTGTAATACCAAACGACCCAACTCCGCGGGATGAATCCAATCCGCTGGCTTTCCAGCTTCAACTCGGCGGCATATTCGTCGCCAATCGCCAGCCAAAACGTCCCCCGCGGGCTGAGCGCCCGAAACACGCCCGAGATCCAGTCGCGCGACCAGGCGAGATAGTGGTCTCTTTCAAGCCGGTCGCGGTAGACATCGTAATCGTAGCCGATATTGAAGGGCGGATCGGCGAACACGAGGTCCACGCTCCCCGCTTCGAGCGCGTTCAGGCCGGCAATGCAATCCCCGAGTTCGATCCGATTGAGCAATTCGTCCTTCATGGCGAAGTCTCGTCGTATCTTGTGTCACCAAAACCGCGCTCAGTATATTCAATTCCTGCCACAGTGAATACGAGGGGCCAGCAAGGAGCACATCGCGACTGCGGTTGACAAGAAATTGGTCCAGTCCGATGCTATTCTGCTTCCGCGACGGTATGCAAATGGACGGAGCCTGAACATGAAAGCGATATTTGGAACGTTTGCCATTTTCGTTACAGCGCAAGCGATCCTGGCCGGTTTTGGCATCGGCGAGGGCTTTTTGATCCACTTGGCGATTCCCGCGGTTGATCTGAATGTCGCGATTTTCGTCGGCGTGGCGGCCGCGATCACGATGGCCCACTTTATGGTTCAAGTCCTCAATGCAGTGGCCTCGCGACGCCTCGACGAAGACGCTTCCGAGAATCGCGAAGACGACGAGGCGCCCCCGACTTTCTACGTGCCCGTGCCTCCGATGCACCGGCAGCGCCCGCGGCGGAAAAAGAAGTGAAGCAAGTCCAACCGGTGGGTGGCCGGGGCTGGACCGAAGGGAAGCCCCGGTTCGCGGGCCCACCGGGGCTTCGGCTGCGCCTCCAGCCCCGGCCACCCCTTCACGCCGCGATTTGTTAGGGGCCCTAAGAATTCGGCGTGAAGGCGACGTCAACCCAGTAGTTGCTCTCGCGCGCGGTGAGACCGGGGAATCCGCCTGGACCGTATCGGTACACGCCGTTGCCGCCTCCCGCGACGTTCGATAGCGCGTGAAGCGGGCCGTTGGTCGCGCCGGCGTTGGCGAAGAAGCCGATATCGTCGGCGTAATTGCCGTTGGTCGTGTGGTACGAGGCGATGTAGGTCGTGTGGGCCTTGATCGCGACGGGATTGGAGAAGTTCACCTGCTGCCAGCCCGAGGCTGTTTCGTTCGTGAAGGTCGCGGTGGCCAAGAGCGCGCCGTCGGCCGACCAGAGATCGGCCACGTGCGGGCCGGTGTTTGTCGCCGACTTGTAGAACCGCAGGCCGGTGATGAAGCCATCAACGTCGCTCTGGAATTTCATCCCCAGCTCGACCGACTGCGCGTCGGACGTATTGGTCCAATGCGGCAGTGTCGCGTCGGTCCACAGGCTAAATGAGCGCTGCACCGCGGCGATCGCGTCGGCCGCAATGCTCGAAGCCGGCACGTTGATGACGATCGTGGTGCGGCTGGTGCCAGCGCCGGGGCTGACGCTGAACTGCTGGACGGTCGTGCTGCCATCGGGACCGGTGACGGTGACGGCATACGTCCCCGCGAAGCCGCGGAAATCGAGGTTGCCGGCGCCGTTGGTCGCGCCGTCGGCGATCGTGGTCCACTGGTGCATCAGGTCTTCATAGCGCTGGCCGTCGGCGTTCAAGGTCCAATCGAGATTGACCATCGCCGCGGTTGGGCCGCGCCATTGAGAGCCGGCCCAGAAGCCCCACATCACGATTCCCTGCACGCTGGGATTGCTGAAGGCCTCACGATATAGCGCTTCCATCTGATTGGCCCGCTGGTTCGGATCGGCGTTGGCGGTGTCGAACTCCGTGACCCAGATCGGCAGGCCGAGTTGGCCGAGGCTGTTGAGCTTGGACTCGACATCCCGCGGATTGATGCTCCCGAAAAAATGCGCCTGCACGCCGATGCCGTCGATCGGGGCGCCCGCCGCCAGCAGCGATTGGATCTCTGCCTTGTAGGCAGCCGTGCTGTTGCCTTCGATGGCGTTGGTGTCGTTCGTGAAAAGCTGGGCGTCCGGATCGAGGGCGCGGGCCTCCTCGAAGAGCCACGGCAGAATCCAGTTGGTGAGCCGGCTGCTGAAGAAAGTCGCGTTCAGCATCTCGTTGTCGACTTCCCACTGCGCGAACGTGCCGTCGAAATGGGCCACGACGCTTTGCACGCGCGCTTCCAACGCCTGGAACAACGCCGGCGGCGAGAGTTGCTTGAGCCACGGCTGAACGATCTGATTCCAACCCCAAACGATCGAATGGCCACGAAGCGTAATGTTGTTGGCCGCGGCGTAGGCGGCGATCCCGTCGGCCACGTTGTAAAGCACGTTCCCCTGGGTCGGCTCGTCGGCATACCAATTCGATTCGTCCTCCATCGTTGCCCAGGAAAAATGGCTCTTGAAGAACGCTGCGTATTGCGGATTGACGAGCACGTTGTTGTTGATCGCCGAGCCGAATGCGAACTGGCTCTGCACCTCGCGGGCGTCGATCGTCACGTTCGGCACGGGATTGCTGAACTGATCGACGACCTGCACCTCGGCATTCCCCTCGCGAATCTGATTGATCCGCGCGTTTTCCATTTGCGTCCAGGGGTCCGTCGAAACGGCCGGCGCTGGCGGGGTTGCCGCGTGCGCGGCAGGGCCTTGCTTGAACGATTGCTGCACCTGCGCGGCGGCGATCACCTGACTGAAGATCTGGATGTCGTCCAACTCGCCGGCGAAGTAGGCCGCACCGCCCGACGTGTGCTCGATCCGGCCGATGCTCGTGAACGATGACGTGATGCCGCCCGTCCGGCCGACGGCGCTTCCATCGAGCAGGCCATCGACATACACCTGCTCAAGCCCGCTGGTGGCGTTGCGAGCGAGCGTGATGAAATGCCAACGGCCGTCGTTCACTGCGTGGCTACTCGCGGCCGTGACGCCCGCGCCGACGTGAATGTGTCCCGTCGAATCGAGCCAGCCCCAGCCAATTTCATTGTTCGAGTCGGGGTTATGCACGCCGGCGATGCCGGGCGCCGTGGCCGTGGCGGCGGTGCCGACCTGCGTCGTGAGCATCCAGAACGACATCGCAGCCGTGCCGCCGAGCCAGCGGCTCAGATCGAGGTTTGCATTGACGTAGCTGCTCTGGCCGTCGAAGCTCAGCCCAGTGCCGACCCGGCCGGGCGCCCAAGTCGCGCCGAAGTCCGTGGCATTGCGGCCGTTGCCAGAGTAATCTGCCGCAACGTTTCCCGCTCCTTCGTCCAGCGGCAGCCAAACCTCTGGTGGCACCATCGCCACGCTCTTGGCCGCCATCATCCACCGCGGCTCGAGCGGCTCGCCCCCGCGCAGCCGCCGACCCGAGCGCCGCGAATTGCCAGTTTTCCGCTTGGCAACGCTTCGCTTCGTAAACCACCGCCCAAAATCAATCAAACTAGGCGCCACTTCAACGATGTCCTCTCAGTCCCCTATAGTAATTGGGAATGATGGGTAATTGGGGAAACAGCGGTAAATTTCCGGTTCGTGGTGCTGTCAGGTGTTCCGGGGGTAACGATCATGCTTGGTACGAGCGGCGGCGAGTGCCGAAGAAAGTGGGCAGTTGGCAGTAGCCAGTCGGCAGGGCGCGCGAGTTCGCAATCGTTAGCCCCGCCGCTCGTGGCGGGATGGCCCTGTCGAAAGGTCCGATGGGGGACTCTCCCCTTTGCCCAGGCGGACTTCGGATCGACTCTTAAAGACGGGCGCGAATGACGTCACAAAGCCCGGCGCTTACTGGACGCGGGCGGAAAACCAATAATAAAATGGGGACGATTGAGGAGCCTGCGGCCGTCCCGATTTCAGTACATCTGGGAAATCTCGGCGAGGAGGTCCATCATGAAGCGCCGTGACTTTCTGGTCGCCTCGGCGTCTGCTTCCGCCGCGCTGATGCTTCCAACCCGCACTGACGCCGGGCCGGGATGGGCGAGCCCGGCTGCGGCGATCAAGGCGCCGCGGGAAGGGTTCCTATTCGTAAGTTGCACTTATGCAAACACGGGCGTCAAGGCGGCCGACTATTTGGCCGTGGTCGACGCTCGGCCCGAGTCGAGCACGTATTCGCAGGTCGTGCATCGCTTGCCGATGCCGAATGTCGGCGATGAGCTGCATCATTACGGCTGGAACATCTGCTCGGCCTGTCATGGCCGGCCCGGCGATCGGCGGTATCTCATCATTCCGGGCTTGAAGTCGAGCCGGATTCATATCGTCGACGCCCTCGATCCGCTCAAGCTGAAGTTGGAGAAAGTAATCGAGCCAGAGGAGATTGCCCGGAAGGTCAATTTATCCGCGCCGCACACGGTGCATTGCCTGCCCGACGAATCGGTGATGATCTCGATGTTGGGCGACTCCGCCGGCAATAGCCCCGGCGGCTTTCTGCTGCTCGATCCGAAGTTCGAGATCGTCGGCCGCTGGGAGAAGGAGGCGGCGGGAGTGAAATACAATTACGACTTCTGGTATCAACCCCGTGCCGGCGCGATGATCTCGACGGAATGGGCCGCGCCGAACACTTTCACCGGCGGCTTTAATCCCGATGACGTCAAACGCGGCAAATACGGTCAGCGGCTGCACGTTTGGGATTGGAACTCGCACGGGCTGCGGCAGACGATCGATTTAGGAGGCGAGGGCTTGATTCCGCTCGAAATCCGGTTTGCCCACGATCCCGATAAAACCCATGGCTTCGTCGGCGCGGCGCTTTCGAGCACGATCTGGACATTCAGCAAAGAGAAGTCGGGCACGCCCCCGCCGTGGAAAGCCGAACAGACCATTGCTGTCAAGCCGATCGTTGTGGAGGGAAAGCCGGTGCCGGGGCTGATCTCCGATCTGGTGGTTTCGATGGACGACCGATTTCTGTATTTCGCCAACTGGCTGCAAGGGGATGTCCGGCAATATGACGTCGCCAATCCATTCAAGCCGAAGCTAACGGGGCAACTCTATATCGGCGGACTCGTCGGCAAAGCTGGCTCCGTCCATGGCAGAAAGCTGGCGGGCGGCCCCCAAATGCTCCAGCTCAGCCTGGACGGCCGGCGGCTTTATGTCACCAATTCGCTGTACAGCACTTGGGACAATCAATTCTATCCCGAAGTCGCCAAGCAGGGCTCGTGGCTGGTGCAGATCAATTGCGACACGTCGCGGGGCGGGCTGAGCGTCGACGAGCGGATGTTCATCGACTTCGGCCGCGAGCCGAACGGCCCGGTGCGAGCGCATGAGATTCGCTACCCCGGCGGCGATTGCACCTCGGATATCTTTACGTAGCGGGCTGGCGCCAAGAACTGCTGGCGACTCTGTTGCGGCATGGTCTCCCGACCACGACGCAGTGCGCGACCAAACGTCTCCCCACGAGTCGTCGGCACTTTTCGGGAGACCTTCAAACGGGTCGGAGTTAGAAGAGCGAACGCTGCAAGTCGATCGTGGTTCCCAACAGCCGAGCGAGTTCGTCGGCCGGAACCCGCATCAACTCCGCCGGCTCGACCTTATAAAGACCGCCGCCGTAGACTCTCCCCGCGCCGGACAATTGCCGCGGGCAAATTGCCGCCAGCGCCGCCAGCACTTCGGCGCCGCGCGCGGCGACCGTCGCTGCCACGTGCGGCTTTGGATAGAGGAGCAGATACACATTGGCCGCAATCGCGCCCGATTTATTCCAAATGAATCGAAACGGCCGCTCGACGCTGCGCCCCATATACGTGCAGAGCAGCGTGGGCACGGCTCGCTTTTCCTGCGAATACCACGGCGAGCGGCGGCTCGTCAGGAATCCATCTGCAATTCCTTCCTTCTTGCCCGACTCGAGGTAGCTCCAGAACCGCGGCCATTTCTCGCGCACGACTTCTTCCGCAAATCGGCAGTCGATCAATGCCAGTTGCCGATCGAGCACGGGCCATCCGTTCGCATCGGCTTCGATTGTCTGGTGCGCCAGAAAGCGCGGACTCGGCAGAATCGGCCGCACGACTTCCAGCGGAATCCCCAGCCGGCGCAGCTCCGACTTCGGGACGATGAAAAACGAATTGGCACCGGTAGCGATTCCGCGCTTCACGGTGAATAAATCGCCAAGTGTGACGTGCGCCCGCTGAAAGCCGTTGCGAGCTTGGCGCGGCAGAGATGTCCATTTTCTCGTCTCGCGAAGCTCGGCCAGCGAAATGCTCTGCGACTTGGCCGGCTTGGCCAGAGTTCCGCCAAACGAAACGACGGTCTTGTGGTCCGGCTTTGGCGCGGATTTCTCAAAAACCACGATTGCTGACGAAACGAGCGCGTCGTCGAATTGCACGTCGGACGGGCAAAACCTGTGGATGCGAAGCAACGACACCTGCTCGGTCAGATAGCGCTTGACCTGGTCCCCGTAATTCACATCCATGAATTCGGACGGAATGAGCCAGGCGGCAATCCCGCGCTCGGCCATCCACGAATGCGCGATCAGCAGGAAGTAGCAATACAGCCCTGACAGCCCGCTCAATCGCAATCCGGTGGCCTCGAACGCCAGTTGCATCAATCGCTGCTTCTGCTTGCCGGTCAAGTGGTGGTGCCGCACATAGGGCGGATTCGTCAGCACGACGTTATACAGTTCGTCCGGCTTTCGATCGGCGAAATCGCCGCGAACCACTTGCAAACCCCGCTCCGCCCAAATACTCGCGGCAGCATCTGCAAACAGCTTGTCGATCTCGATTCCCGTCGCGCGCTCGATGCGATCTGCTGGAAATGCCTGCATGAGAGCGGCAAAAAAGGACCCGGTGCCAATGGCCGGATCAAGAAACGCGAACCGCCCTTTGCGCTTCCGAGAACCGCCGGGGACTGTCCCCTTTTGTGGAGCGGGCACCATCGTCCGATGGTCGGGAGCAAAAGGGGACTGTCCCCCTCTCCGCGCGCGGTTCTCGGATAGGCTCTTAACGTGATTCCAAACGAACTTCGCGATATCGAGCGCCAGTGCCGGCGGCGTCGCGAATTGCCCGAGCTTATTCCGCTCTCGCGCAGTCTTGAGCCGATCCAATCGCTCCTGCTCCAAGCGCCGCAGCGATTCGCTTTCAATGATCGTGCTCATCCGTCAAATCCCGAACTGCTCGAAGTCGCTGATCCGATGTTCCCACGCCCAATCAATCCCATCTTGCGCTTCGTAGCCAAGATACCCGGCATCGAAATAACCGCACAAGAAGACGAGGTAACAGAGGTTCTCTCCGAACATCGCCTTGAGCTGGCTGTATTTCTTGGCCTCTTCCTTCCGGCGCTTATTGGTGTTCGTGAAGTCGCCCGCCGACTTCGCTTCGACGAGGATCGGCAATCCGTCGGGCCGCAACGTGTGCGGCTGAATCATTGCATCAACCGACACGTTGACTTTGTGGACAGCGGTTCCCGTCAGAACGGAGTAATGGATGCAAAACGTGCCGGGCTTCATCGAAGCGAGCGGCATTCCGGGCGGGTGTGGCTCCCTCTTGTAGCCCTTCTTAATCAGGTATGCCTTAATCTCGGCGAGCTGGCGCTTCTCTTGAGCATTCCTGATGATGGGATTGGCTACCGCCCCGGTCAATCTGTCGGAAACGATCGTTGCCGCCCGATGCCGCTCGTCTTGGGTGGGCTCCCGTTTCTCCGAAATCCACAGGAAGATGTCCGGATCCAGCAGTTGCCTGACCACTTTCACGATTCTCGCCAAGTGCTCGGTCAAAATCGGCCCCGCCATTTTGACGGCAAGCTTGTTCTCCTCCATGCTCGCGACCAAGCTCTTGCTGCTATTCGCGAGACCAACCAGTCGATCGACGGCGAGCGGCGGGCAACACGACATGCGGAGCGTCGGCAAAAGATTTGGGTACGATCTCAACAACTTCGGCGACAGACCGAGCAAGTCGTTGCTGTCCAAAATGGCTTGCTCAACAATCTGTGTTTGCTTGACGCGGGTTTCCCGAAACGCCTTCGGAGCAAACTTCATGAACCACTTGTTGTAATGATCGACCGAGGCCAGCGTGTCTTGCTTCCAGAGATGAGGCTTGTCGCGATTCACGGGCATTGGCGCGCTCGATCGAAGATTTCAAATCCCGCGGCCGCGCCAGGTCTTTCGAGGCGGCGGCGGAGCCGCAAAACGTTCGCGATTCAGGCAGGTACGCATGTCCAGTATAATGAACCGGAGACGGTCGTCCAGAGGAAGGAATATCGCTCCTAAAGCTTCGGATCCAAGGGTGAAGCCCTCTCCCGCAAGCCGCAAGCGAATGTGCACGGTCAAGGGTTTACTCTCATGTCGCCGCTCCGTAACAAATCCCAAAACTATGTCCCGCTCAAGCGATCGAGCACGGCCTGCCAGCCGGCCTCGAGGCCGAGCTGTTTTGCCCAGCGGTCCACGTAGTCGATATCGATCTCATCGCCGCTCACGCGGAGCATGCTGGCGATGTCGCGAAGATGTTTCTCCGATCCGCCCACTTGAAAATACCAGAGCTTGCCGATAATCACGTCTTCCGGCGCGGCGATGAAACCCTCTCGATCGGGAAGAATCCATTGACGAACTCGCCGCGCCATTTGGCTTCGGCCCCAAGCATCGTCGCGGGCCATCATGAAGTCGATTTTGTTTCCCGATGTCGGGTGAAGCACGTTAAACTGGCCATGCGACAGCACCGCCTGCCGCGCGGCGGATTCGCTCACGTAGAATTCCGGATCGGGGAATGCGCGGCACAATCCATCGACCTCGACGGCGCTCAGTTGCACGACGATGTCGATGTCGTGCGTCAGGCGAGGCTCTCCGAATGCCGCGCTGGCGATCGAGCCGACCAGCATGTAGGCCAGGCCCTGGGTCTCAAGCGCGTCGATGACGAATCGCAGCAGGTCAGCTTGATCCAAGGCGGCGTCTCCGGGCGATTTCGGCCGCAATCCGTGGGGCGCTCCAATCGGGATGGCGCGAGCGAAGATGGGCTTCGAGCAGCAGGCGCATGGTCCGTTCGGCGTCGAAAACCATCGCGATGCGCTCCGCGGGCACCTTCGCTCGCAGAATCGCGACCATTTGTTCGTCGAGAAGTTCGACGCAGGGGCGACGTTTGGGAGCGTTCAGATTGACGTCCTTAGAATGCAGGAGCGTGCGATTGGCGGGGTCGAGGGTCGTGTCGCGGAACTCTTCGGCGTTCATTTCGCCGAAGCCCCATGTTCAATCACCGCAGGTCGGACCGGGAGCAGAGGGATTGCCGGACTCGCTCGTTCGGCCAGGTAGTCGTCTAGCATATCCTGGGCGTCGAACTTGATGCGGTGCTGCCGGCAGAGTCGCTTGGAGTCCTCGAGAGTGTCGATGGCTTTGTCGAGATCGCCCGCGTCGCGGTAGAGAATCGCCAGTAGGTCCAGCCGATCGCTTAGATCGCTATAGTCGCACCACTTGAGGATTTCGGATTTCTGTGGAGAGCGTTCCGCTTCGTCGAGCAGCATCTTCATCAATTCGATCTCGCGCCGTCTATGCTCGATTGCTTTGTCGAAATCCTCTCGTACCTCGTAGACGATCGACCAGCACTCCTGCCGGAGGATGCTTTCACGGTCGTTCGCGACCTTTTTCAGCAGAGGCGCCAGCCGTCGGCAGATTTCTCGGGCTCTGCGGCGATCTCCGCGCTCGTAGAACCAATGCAGCAATTTGCCGCGAAGGTACTTGATTTCGTCCCACGGGCCGGTGAATTTTCTCCGCGAACGTTCAGGTTCGTTTGTCATCTTTCGGCCTCGGTCGGGTCGGTCTGAGATCGGAGCGGAAGCGTCGCACGGGATCAGGCAGACTGTCCCACAATTCCCATTCCTCCCTTGCCGCTTTCTCCTCTTCCTGTCGCCGTCGCACGGCAATTTTAGCAAATCGTCGCTTCTTCTTGGGCTGACTTTTCCGGGCGTGGCCCCGGCCTGGAGTGTGTTTGGGACGACCCTTTCTCATCGTCGAGAACTCGAATCCCAAACGGCGCTGAAACTGGCACTATCCTGCTAGACCCATTCTACACCGCAGTCGCTTCCTTACACATCCAAATTCCGCACTTCCAAGGCGTGCTTCTCGATGAATTCGCGGCGGGGTTCTACTTTGTCGCCCATCAGCACGCGGAAGAGGTCGTCGGCCGCAGCGGCGTCGGTCATGGTCACTTGCAGGAGCGTGCGGTTGGTGGGGTCGAGGGTCGTGTCGCGCAGCTCTTCGGCGTTCATTTCGCCCAAGCCCTTGAAGCGCGTGATTGTGAGGCCTTTTTCGCCGGCCGAGCGGATCGCCGCCAGCAGGCCGCGGAGATCGGATAGGCCGACCGTGTTCTCGCCGCGGCGGAGCGTGTAGCGCGGCTCTTCCGTGCCGGTCCGCTCTTGCGGGATGAGCGACTGGATGTCGAAGCCCATCTTCTTCAGATCGGCCAGGAGCGTGTTGATCGACCGCACCTCGTGCAGCTCGACGATGTGCAGCCGGCTGGCGCGCGGGACGCCTTCCTCGCCCGCGCCGTTCGTGGCCGCGCCGTTTGCAGCGGCGCCGTTCGTCGCCGGGGCCTGGCCATCGGTGGGGCGCGAGGCCGAGACCTGCCGATTGGCGCCCGAGAGCGACGTGTCGGCCACCGTCAGCTCTTCGCCCGAGGCTTGCTCCTCGCGGGCGACGAAGGCATCGAGGTCTTCGCGGCGTGTGTACCAGGATTCCACGCCGCCGAGAAAGACGTGGTAGATCGGGAGCTTGCCGGTCGCCGGGTCTTGCCGCTTGGCATGTTCCCTGAGACCGATCCCGCGGCGCTCGAGCGCGATGAGCGCATCTTCCAACGCGGCCAGCGCGCGGCAGAGCTTCTCCATGTCGGCGCCTTGAATCTTCCGGCCGTCGCCCGGATCGAAGATCCCCTCGCCGAGCCCCTGCTCGAGAAGCTGGGTCTTCATTTCCTCTTCGGTTTGCACGTAGTAGGTCGTCTTCTTGCTCTTCACGCGGAACAGCGGCGGCTGGGCCACGTAGACATGCCCGGCGGCGACGAGCTGATACATCTGGCGATAGAAGAAGGTCAGCAGCAGCGTGCGGATGTGCGAGCCGTCGACGTCGGCGTCGGTCATGATGACGATTTTGTTATAGCGCCGCTTGGCCAGATCGGCCTCGTCGCCGATGCCGCTGCCGATGGCCGAGATCATGCTGCGGACCTCTTCGTTGGCGAGCACCTTGTCGTCGCGCGATTTGTAGGCGTTGATGATCTTGCCGCGCAAGGGGAGGATGGCCTGATATTCGCGGAGCCGGCCCCCTTCGGCCGAGCCGCCGGCCGAATCTCCCTCGACGAGATACAGTTCGCAGCGGGCGACGTCGCGGCTGGTGCAATCGCGGAGCTTGCCGGGCAGCCCGCCGCCGGAGAGGGCGCCCTTCCGCTCGCGGAGCAGGGCCTTGGCCTTGCGGGCGGCCTCGCGGGCTTCGGCAGCGAGGACCGCCTTCGAGGCGATGATTTTCGCGATCTTGGGGTTTTCCTCCAGATAGCTCGTGAGAAAATCGCCGACGGCAGAGTTGACGATTCCTTCGACCTCGGGGTTCAACAGCTTGAACTTGGATTGCGACTCGAACGTCGGCTCGGGCACGCGAACCGACACGATCGCCGTGAGCCCCTCCCGGAAGTCTTCGCCGGTGGGCGCGACGTCCTTGAAGATGTCGTTCTTCTTGCCGTAGGCGTTTAGCGTGCGCGTCAGTGCGGTACGGAAGCCGGACGAGTGCGTGCCGCCGTCGGGCGTGTTGATATTGTTGGCATAGCAATGCAGGTTCTCGGTGAACTCGGTCGTGTATTGAAAGGCCACCTCGATCTCGATCTCGTCCTGCGTCTTATGGATGTAGATGATGTCGGCATGGGCGGCGTCGGTCGCGCGATTGAGATATTCGACGAATTGCAGCAGGCCGCGGTCGTATTGCATCGTCTCGCCGTCGCCGGTCCGGTCGTCGCGAAAGACGATCTTCAC
>DASZFO010000022.1 GCA_035939775.1 Pirellulales bacterium
GCTCCACCAGGCTTGGTAATAGTAATACGAGTCCTTTGGGAAGCCGCACATGTCCATAATGCCGAAATGCGAGTTGATGCACGGCCAACCGTAGGGGGTCGGCTCGCCGCGGTAGTCGAAGCCGGTCCAGACGAAACAGCCCGCCATGTAATCGTTCTCGGCAATCGGCCGCCAGGCCTTCTCGGCCGGCAGTGCCCAAGGCGGGGCGTTCACGTCGTAGGCGCTGACGTAACCCTTCGCCTTGTCGTTGGCGTAGATCCCGCGCGTGCTGACGGCGCTGGCCGTTTCGCTGCCGTACATCGGCTTTTGCGGGTATTTCTTGTGAAAGCCGGCATAATCGCGGGGGCTGTAGTTGTATCCTTCGAGGTCGAGCACGGTCGTCAGCCCCGAGCCGCCGTGCCCGCCGTTCATCGCCGCCGAGACGGGCCGCGTGCCGTCGAGCGAGTTGACGCGGTCCTTCATCGCCTTGGCGATCTTCGCGCCGGCGGCGCTTCCCTGGATGCCTTCTTCATTGCAAATCGACCACATGATAATGCTCGGATGGTTCCGATCGCGGAGCACCATCTCCGAGAGGTCGCTGAGATTCGAATACGGCGTGCTCGGCGGTGACTTGCCTGAGTACGTGTCTCCCAGGTGCCGCGTTTCGTCCATGACGAGCATCCCGAGCCGGTCGCAGGCGTCGAGTAGCTCCGCGGCCACGGGGTTGTGCGAGCAGCGATAGGCGTTCGACCCCATTTCCTTGAGCTTCTGGATCCGCCATTCGAGGATGGAATCCGGCACTGCAATCCCGACGCCCGCGAAATCCTGATGGTTGCAGGTCCCCTTGAGCTTCACCGGCTTGCCGTTCAAGAAGAATCCCTTGTCGGCGTCGAACCGAATCGTGCGGATGCCGAAGGGCGTGGTCACCTGATCGGCGACCTTGCCATCTTTCGACAGCGTGCTCCGCAGCGAGTAAAGATACGGCTTTCCCAATGACCAGAGGTTCGCCTTCGCGACCGGCAGCTTGTGGCGAGTTTCCGGTTTGCGGTCAGTGGGAAGCTGCTCAGGATTTTCCGCCGAGGCGACCACCTTTCCCTCGGCATCGAGGATTTCGGAGCGGAGCGTCACTTTTGCCGTGTCGCCCGATTCGTTGACAAGCGTCGTGGCAACGGTCACCGCTGCATCGGCCTGTACGCCGTCCCCGACATCTTTCACCGTCGAACTGACGAACACGCCCCACGGCGGGATGTGTACCGGCTCGACGCTTACCAGCCGCACGTGGCGATAGATTCCACCACCTTCATACCACCAGCCCTCGAAACCGCGCGGATCGACGCGCACAGTGAGCAGATTGTCTTTTCCCTGCAGCGCCGCATCGGTGACGTCGTAGCGAAAACTGCCGTAGCCGCTCGGATGGTTGCCGAGATATTTGCCGTTAAGCCACATGCGGCTGTTGCGGTAAACGCCGTCGAATTCCAGCCAGAGCCGCCGCCCCTTGGCCGTCGCGGGGATCGCGATCGTTTTCCGATACCAGCCGGGCTCGACCGGCAAGAAGCCGTGGTCCTTGTTCGCCTGCTCGCTGAATGTTCCTTCGACGATGTAGTCGTGCGGCACATCGACGCGCTGCCAGGACGAATCGTCGTAGCTCGGGTTGATCGGGCTATCTGCCGGCCGCGTCTGATCGACGAGCCCTTCCAGCGTCGTCTCGCCGATTCGACCTGCGCCGGCCGTGTTCTCGACTAGCACGGCGAGCACATTCGGCCCATCCTTGCGCCAAGCCTCCGCCAGCGGCACGGAGAATGGATCGTTCCAACCTTGATGCGCGATCAGCCGTTTGCCGTTGAGATAAACGACTGCGTTATCATCCACGCTCTCGAAGAGCAGTGTCGGTTTGTCCGCTACCGCCGCCGGCAACTCGGTGCGGAACCAGCAGAATCCCCGGCGCCCGTGGAACACGTCGTCTCCTGGCTTGGCATCCTTCCAATCGGCCCCATCGGTCTTCAAATCGGCCGCGGCCATCTCCGCCGCGGAGGCCTCGCCGCGCCGCTCCTCTTTCCAGCGCCAAGCGGCAATCGGACGGCCAATCCCCGGGGTCGCAGAATCGCCGCGATGAAACCGCCAATCGGCGTCCAGCGATGTAACCTCCCGCGGCGAGCCAGCCCCCTGCGCCGAGCCGCCAACGATCACGCACAGGATGAACAACGTCGCCGCCTCCACGAATCCGCCCACGCCAAGGCCTCGCATCATTGGGATTTCTCTATGTTTTGGGGTGTCGCCGATCAGTTACCGTCAACCCGAAAGTACCACCGGCCGGCGAGCTCCGCAACTGGTGCGGCGCAATTCTCGCCTGGTTCTTGACGAAAGCGCTGGCCCGGCAATCGCACACGACACGGAGTCGGGATAGAATCGAGGCTACTGACGATCAGCGGAAAGCCCGCAACTCAATAATGGCCGAGGATCAACCAATGAAACGGCTCTTTCAGTCCGCCCACGTCGCTGCTCTTCTGTTCGTGTTGTCTAGTTTGAACACGGCCCTGGCTGATGACCGACCATCTACGCCGACGGCTCAAGTCGCTAGTGCTTCTGCGACTGCGCACGAGGAAGACGGCGATTTCACAATCGGGCCGTCGTACTCGAATGCCCCGGAGTTGTCTGCCAAGAACGGCGTACCGAAGGGGGAGTTGCATGATTTCACGATGGACTCGAAGGATAGCAAGATTTATCCGGGCCTTCGCGGGCCGTATCAGCGGAAGGTTTGCGTTTACGTGCCGAGCCAGTATGTCGCCGGAACGCCGGCCCCGTTTATCGTTGTGCAGGATGGGATGTCGTATAAGAATCGCCTGCCCGTGGTCTTGGATAATCTGATAAACGAGCATCGCCTGCCCGCGATGATCGCGGTCCTCATCAACTCCGGCGGCGGAGACGGCAAGGGGAGCGAGCGGGGTCTGGAATACGACACGGTCTCGGACAAATACACGACGTTCGTCGAAACCGAGTTGCTTCCGAAGATCGCGAAGGATTACGATCTGAAGTTCACGACCGATCCCGAAGGCCGGGCAGCGATGGGGGGCAGTTCGGGCGGCGCTTGCGCCTTCACGATGGGCTGGTTTCGCCCGGACCTTTATCGACGCATCCTCACCTACTCGGGAACCTATGTGAATCAACAGTCGCCGGAAAACCCCGAGTCGACACACGGCGCGTGGGAATATCACGAGCATCTGATCCCCAACAGCGATCCGAAGCCGCTGCGCGTTTGGCTGGAGGTCGGCGAAAACGACAACGGCTCGAAGAGGAACGAAGAATCGCTGCACAATTGGGTGCTGGCCAATCAACGCATGGCCGCCGCGTTGAAGGCGAAGGGCTATCACTACCGCTACGTCTTCGCCAAATCGGCCGGGCACGTCGACGGAAAAGTCGTCGGCCAGACGCTCCCCGAGGCGCTGTTGTGGCTTTGGAAAGGGTATCCGGTCAAGTGATCGGCGCCGCATTTACACGCTTTAAGCGCTGTGCGCCTTGTCAGCCAGCATTATCTGAAGGTCTTTGCCAAGGGCCTCGGCGTAGCGAGTGACGGTGGTCAGCGTAGGGTTCGCGTCGGGATCGGTTTCCAGTCGGGAGAGGGCCGACCGTGCAATGCCGGTTCGCGCCTGGATGTCAGCGAGACTCAACCCGCGACGGGTGCGCTCGGAATGAAGCAGCCGCATCACGTCGCGAAGCCGCGCGACGGCAGCGTCGTGGGCGGATTTGTGACGTCGCGCCTCGGCGACAATTTCATCTTTCTCGCCGGCGATTTGCTCGCGAAGTTCGGCGACACGGGAACGCTCCGCATCGGAGAGCGTTCGGCTAATTCGTTTGGCTCGTTGCATGCCGGTCCCTTTCGGAAATTAGTCTTCGACTTCGTAGGCGGTTACGGGCAAGACAGTATCCTTATCAACCAGTTGGTAAACGCACGCAAGATACTTGCCGCTACTGGTGTAGCCAAAGGCGATCGGGCGGCCCGTGGAGCGGCTTTCTCCAATCGAATCTGGATCGCACACAACGTCCTCGAATTCGTCCGGCGTTACGCCATGCTGGGCCAAATGAGCTTCCGCGTCCGCGTCCCAAAGAAATATGTACCAGGGCACCGACTTCTCCCCACGCTGTTATAATAAATGTTAATGCTGTTATAATAAAAGTCAATAGCAGCTTTCAGCGACCAGCGATAGCAGGCCGCAGATTTCAGCCCGCTGTTTTCCACTCTCGGTCGGCTAATGTCCGACGTTCCGCCGCGCCTCGGGCCCGAGGCGCTCGGACAGTTGTTCCAAATAGAGGCTCACTGGAGCGACGCGGGTGCCGTGGGAGTCGTAGATTCCTTCGGGCATTTTTGGGCCGCTGCCGCGCAGGACGACCCCGCTGGCCCTGAACGCGAGCGTTGCCTTGCACTTGAACATGCCCGGCTCAAGCAACACGGCGCCGCGAAATCCGCCGACGGGGCACGCGCGCGAAACGGAGTCGATCGCCTCTTGAATGGCAGCCGTATCGTCGCCGCCCGAAGGACGGGCGATCTTGCTGACCGGCAGCGAAGGAATCGTGACGCCGCCTCCCATGTACCCAGCGGACGAGAAATCCATGATCCGATCGCCGCTCGGCAGTGCCTCGTAAACCAACATCCCGCGGGAATCGAGATGCACCCAGCGGCTTTGCGGCTCGGCGGCGATACCGGCGGCAGCAATTCCGATCAAGATTGCCGACAAAGTGAGCAGCTTTGTGGCGTCGGTGATCGCGGGCATCAGTCGATTACCGCTCGACGACATATTTTGGTCGCAAGTATCCTATCCTCGCCGACTCTGCTCTCGCATTAACGCGAGATCACACAGTTCGGTAATGCCTTCTGAAGTTCCACCTCACCGTCGAAGCTGACGCTCGTTCCCCCCAACGACAAGTCTTGGAGCTTGGTCAGCCCTTTGAGCTTTAGCAGGCCCGCATCGGTGATCATGGTGCCCCCCAAACCCAGTGATTCGAGCCGAATCAATCCTTTGACGTGATCCAGCCCCGCGTCGGTGATTTTGTCACCATTCAGCCACAGCACTTTAAGCGTCGTCAATTCTTGAACACTCGCCAAATCAGCATCGCCGACTTTAATGGGCACTCGTTGAAAATCCACGAATACGACGTCGTTGAAAAAATTCTCGCCAAGAAGTCGTCGGAGCCAATCGGGCCCGAAAGGTTTTCCGGGTGGTGACCTTTGATAGTCATACTCCACGACTCCGCCCAACTTGGCGATCGCAGCCACGATTTCAGTTTCTCTGCGCTTTTGTTCCAGCCTCCTTCCCAGCCACCCAGACGCGATGGCGCACATTAGTGCGAAGATCAACAGGGAACGCAGGCTGAATTGAAACCGGCGTCTGTTTGGCCCTTTCGCCCGGGAAGGCTGATCTGAGTTCGCGGAGTTCTCGTCCATGAACGCATTTTAGCTTCGTGCGCATGGAAAAGGCGAGCTAGTTTCGGCGTATTGGCGCCGCCGATCCTTTGCTCCGAATTTCTTGCGGCTGGAGTGAGGGCTCGATACGATGAGCGGGTTGGCCGGCGTTGGCGCCGCGAGATCAGCCGATGCAACATCGGCCCGTATGCAACGGAGAGGCGTTATCCAACAGTCGGGTTCATGCCGAAAGGAGAATTCTATGTTCGCGCTGCGACGAGTGGGGATCGTTGGAGTGTGTCTGCTCGGCCTGGTCATCGCATGCATTCATGCAGGTGGCGCGGATGCGCCGGGCGAGAAAAGGTCCGAAAAGCTCCAAGGTTTGCTCTTGGAGCGTTGGAAAACGTCGGAGAACGCGTATAACGCGTGCACCGTCGGATATGAGGCTGGAACACTGGAGCTCGATACGGTGCTGACGACGTCAAACGAGGTGAATCGAGCCAAGCTGGCCTTGTGCAAATCGAAGGAGGAACGGATCGCCGTGCGTCAAGCGCACGTCGCACGTCAAAATCAGATCGAGGGTAAGATCAAGGCCTTGTCCAACGTGAACGCGAAGGGAGGCGAAGCCGATAAGCTGGCGCGGGCGAGCCTTAATCGCGTGAATGCCGAGATTGAGTTGGAACTTGAGCGAAACGGAGCAGCCGCGGGAGAGAATCGGTGAATCGCGGTTTACGGCCAAGTTCGCGGTGGCACACAGCGTTCGTTGTCGGCCTCATCTTACTGATGAGTGCCTCTCGTTCTGTTACTGCGGCCGACGACATGACTTTGTGGTATCGTCGCCCGGCCGGGGAATGGACCGAGGCGCTGCCGATCGGCAATGGGCGGCTGGGTGCGATGGTCTTCGGCGGGACCGACAAAGAGCGGCTGCAATTGAATGAAGACACGCTCTGGGCCGGCGGGCCTTATGATCCGAGCAATCCCGAGGCGCGCCAAGCGCTGCCCGAGGCAAGGCGATTGGTTTTCGCAGGCAAATATGTCGAGGCGCGGGAGTTGATCGGCAGGCGGATGATGGCCCATCCGCTGCGCGAAATGCCTTACCAGCCGGTCGGCGATCTGTGGCTGGAGTTTCCGGGGCATGGCCAGGTGAACGACTACCGCCGCGAATTAAATCTTGATACGGCAATCGCGCGCACTAGCTACAAGGTCGGCGACGTGCGGTTCATTCGCGAGATCTTCGCCTCGCCCGTCGATCAAGTGATCGTCGTTCGGCTCACCGCCGACAAGCCGGGGCAGGTGAGCTTTTCGGCAAGTTTCATGACACCGCAGCAGGCGACCTTCGCAGCGAAAGGCAATTCCTTGGAAATGAACGGCGTGGGAGGCGATGCTCAAGGGATCAAAGGAGTGATCCGTTTCTCAGCGCAGCTTCGAGCAATTGCGGATGGCGCGACAACGACGTCCGAAGGTGGCAAGCTCTCCGTCACCGCGGCGAACTCAGTTACACTGCTCCTTTCAATCGCAACCAGTTACGTGAACTATCGCGACGCCAGCGGCGATGCCGTCGGCCGCGCGAGCAAGTATCTCGCTGCCGCCGCAAGCAAGCCATACAAGGAGCTGCGGCAGGACCACGTCGCGGAGCATCAGCGATTGTTCAGGCGAGTGAGCCTGGATGTCGGCCGCGGCGAGGGGATGGATCGCCCCACGGACGAGCGGATCAAATCGTTCGCCGACGGCAAAGACCCGCAACTGGCGGCGCTCGTGTTTCAGTTCGGGCGGTACTTGCTGATCAGCAGCTCGCGCCCCGGCGGCCAGCCCGCCACGCTGCAAGGGTTGTGGAACGACAAGATGAACCCGCCCTGGGAGAGCAAATACACGATCAACATCAACACGGAGATGAACTACTGGCCGGCCGAGGTGACGAATCTTGCCGAGTGCCACGAGCCGCTGTTGAAAATGGTCGGCGAACTGGTCGAACCTGGGAGCCGCACGGCGAAACTCGATTACGGGGCGCGCGGCTGGGTTTGCCACCACAACACCGACATCTGGCGAGCGACCGCACCGGTCGATAGCCCCAACGCCGGCATGTGGCCCTGCGGCGGCGCGTGGCTCTGCAAGCATCTCTGGGACCATTACGAGTTCAGCGGCGACCTCGAGTTTCTCAAGACGGCCTATCCCATCATGCGCGGCGCCGCGGAGTTTTTTTTGGACACGCTGGTCGAGGAGCCGAAGCACCATTGGCTGGTGACGTGCCCGTCCGTATCGCCGGAGAACAAACATCCAGCCGGCGTGACGACTTGCGCGGGTCCGACGATGGACATGGAGATCCTCCGCGACCTGTTCGACCACTGCATCAAAGCCGCCGAAATCCTTCAGATTGACCCAGATTTACGCCAGCAACTTGCCGCGACGCACGCGCGGCTGGCCCCGCTGCAAATCGGCCGTCTCGGGCAATTGCAAGAATGGCTCGACGATTTGGACAACCCGAACGATCAGCACCGCCACGTTTCGCAGCTCTACGCCCTTTATCCGAGCAATCAAATCACGCGGACGAAAACGCCGGCGCTGTTCGCCGCCGCGCGAAAATCGCTCGAACTTCGCGGCGACGGCGGCACGGGCTGGAGCAAGGCCTGGAAGATCCATTGGTGGGCCCGGTTGGCCGACGGCGACCACGCCTTCAAAATGCTCGAAGAGGCGATCGTCGGCAACACCTATCCAGATCTGCTCGACGCCCATCCGCCTTTTCAGATCGACGGCAATTTCGGCGCGACCTCCGGCATCGCCGAAATGCTGCTGCAAAGCCACGAGCGGGAAATTAGCCTGCTGCCTGCGCTGCCCAAGGCCTGGCCGAACGGTTCCGTTACCGGTCTGCGGGCCCGTGGCGGCGTGGAGGTTGATCTCCATTGGCAGAATGGCCGGCTCACTGCCGCGACTTTGAAGTGCCTATCCGAAAACCGCCGGGGACTGTCCTCGATTTCTCCCTCTCCCTTGACGGGAGAGGGCCGGGGTGAGGGTGTGGCGCAGAAAGAGGGGACTGTCCCCCTCTCCGCAGACGGTTTTCGGATAGGCTCCGAGCGAAGCGCCGACGGCCCGCAGCGAATCCGCGTTCCCGCCGGCAGCGAGGTCATAGAGATCACTTCTAACGGCCAGACGCCGCCGATCGGCCGCGGCACGAATGAGACGATATCGCTGGACATGCGCCAAGGTAGCGAATTCGAGTTGCGAGTAAAGTAAATCGTCACGAATGCTTGACCACCGATTCATCTGCCGGATACAAAGGCATCAGCGGTGGTAGCTCTTCTGGCCGCAAACCGTGTCGGGCCCGACGATTCCCAGACTCCGGCTCGCCGCGTCTCTTTTCTCTGAGGAGGTCGAGGGGTGTCTCGCATTTCGTGTGCGCCGTTTGTCATCCTCGTCGGTTGTCTGCTGGCGGATTCAACGCCCGCCCAAGAGAAGGCGTCCACCGATGAAAAGCCAGCGCAGACTGTCAAAGGGTTTGGCAACGTCGTCGATCCCGACCGCGATTGCCAAATCCAAGAGCAAATCAAAGTGACCATCACCGTCCCAAAAACGACTCACGACCTCGCGCTCAATCCGGAATACACCAAGCAGAACGCCCCGCGGATCACTCAAGACGTCAAAGGGGATTTCAGCCTCGCCATTAAAGTAGACGCATTTCCGATTCCCAAGCCGAAAACGTCATCTAATGGCCGCTTCAGCCACGTGGGCGCCGGCTTGTTAATTTGGCAAGACGACAAGAACTACATCCGGATGGAGCGAGCGTCGGAGGGGGACACGCAATCGCGGTTTGTAATGATCGAGTGCTACCAGGACGGTATGAAGATGTACAAGAAGCACGATGACATCGAAGACAAGGACACCTACCTGCGCGTGACACGCAAGGGGGATGAGTTCACGTTCGAGAGCGGTGAGGACGGCCAGGACTGGATCAAACTAACGACGGAAGAGGTCAAACTGGCCGAGCAGTTGAAAGTTGGGATCGCCGCCGTCAATACGACGACCGATGAATTCTCGGCGACCTTTCAAGTGCCGAAACCGAGCCAAAGTGAGAAATAGGCGACTTAAAGCAGACCTTGTCAGATGCACGTTTCCGATCCCCGTTTCAGTCGAGGAGGTGAAGGCATGTTTCGCTTTGCTCACGCGGCGATATTTGCGATGGCAATGGGCCTGGTCTTGCAATCGGCCGCGGCAGACGACAAGGCAGCCGCCCCGGACCATGCGGCGGCCGATGAAAAGCCGGCGCAGACCGTCAAAGGCTTTGGCGCCGTCGTCGATCCCGATGGCGATTGCCAAATCACTGAACAGGTTCGAGTGACGATCACCGTCCCCAAGACGACTCACGATCTCACGTACGCCAGGGAATCGGCTTATACCAAGATGAACGCCCCGCGGATCGTTCAGGATATCAAGGGAGATTTCAGCCTCGCGGTCAAGGTCGAGGCATTTCCATTTCCGAAGCCCAACACCTCGTCGAACAATCGCTACTGCTTTGTCAGCTCCGGCTTGCTGATCTGGCAAGATGAACGCAACTTCATCCGGCTGGAGCGGGCGGCGCTCGGCGGCCAAAACCAGCCCTATGTTTGGCTCGAGTGCTTCGTGGACGGCAAATCCGAAACGACCAAACGGCGCGAGATCGACGACAAGGACACCTATCTGCGCATCACTCGAATCGGCGATAAATTCACCTTCGCCACCAGCGAGGATGGCCTGGACTGGACCGAGATCGAGAACGAAGAGGTGAAGCTGGCCGAGCAACTGAAGGGGGGCGTGATGGCGATCAATACCACGACCGATGATTTCTCCACGACGCTGGAAATCCCGAAGCCGAGCCCGAATCCGAAGTAGACGGACGAAACACTCGCGCAATTCTCACAACGCAGCGATTTGCTCGGCGGCGCGCTGGCCGGATAGCCATGCGCCGTGAACGGTGCCGCGATGGCGGCGCGAGGTGGCTTCGCCTGCGAAGAAAAGCCGGTCGTTCACCGGCTCGGCGAGGGCGTCGAGATGGTCGTAGCTCGCGCCGAGGGGAAGGTTCACATAGCAGCCCCCACTCAGCGGATCGCTCGTCCACGACGTTAGCGCAACCACTTCGGGATCGGGAATCGAGCCGCTAAACATCCGCCGCGCCCGCTTCATCGCCTCGTCGATCGCCTGCGAACGGGTCAATTGTTCCAAGCGGCGGGCCGCCCGGCCGTGGCTCCACAGCGAGAGGATCGGCGCGCCGGTCGTGCGGCTGAGATCGGTCCATTCGACGAATTGGCCGCCGTCGTCCGAGACCGAGCCGATGAAGTCGGTATCGTTGTCCCAGAATCGCCGCGGGAATCGCAGCACCACCTTGTGCGCCGCGCCGAAACCGAGCGCGCGAATCGCTTCCAGTTTCCGCGCCGGCAATTCGGGCGAAAACGTCACGCGGCCGGCCTTGAGGACTCCCAGTGGCAGAGTGACGACGGCGCGGTCGGCGCGGAACTGCTCTTTCTCGCATTCGACGCGCACTCCCGAAGCGTCATAGCGCACGGCCACAACGCGGCGGCCGAGCCGAATGTCGAGCCCGTCGGCCAACAGCTTTGGTATCTGGCCGTAACCGCCCGGCAGAATATGTTGCGGGCCGTCGAACGACTCCGCCTCGCCTTCGCCTTCGAAGTTTCGCAGCGAGAGCAGATCGGCGTCATTCCCCTCGGTCGCGTCGATATTCATGGCGATCGCCCAATTCAAGTATCGCCGCTGGCGGGGCGTGGCTTGTTGCCCTGCACCGAGTTGTCGCAGCGCATCGGCGACGGTCATATCAGGCCGGCCAGAGTCCAGCCCATCGTCGTTGAATGATTCCAGCGTCTTGAGCACTGCCTTGGCCCACGAGTGCAAGCCGGCCGCTTCATCAGAGGAAAACCGCGAGCCGTCGCTGTCGAAGACGCGAATCGAATTCTCGTCGCTGAGCACCGTCTTGATTCGCCGCTGCCGGCAAAACTCGGCCAGCGGATTGCCGTTGATCCCTTCGATCCATTGAGCGCCCAGATCGACCGGACTGCCGCCCAGATCGACCGTCCAGACGCGCCCGCCGATGCGGTCGCGTCCTTCGATCACCGTGACGGTGTGCCCGCGCGATTGCAGGTTGCGCGCCGCCGAGAGCCCGGCCACGCCCGCGCCGATGACGATGACTTTTTCTTGAGCAGTCGCGGCCCGAACCGGATGCACGTTGGCAACCGCATCGAGCACAGTCCCGACGCCCATCAGTCCAGCCACCTTGAAAAACCGTCTGCGATCAGGCCGACAGACTCGTGCACCGGCCGCGGCGAATGACGGGCCGTATTGGCGGAGTCTCATGACGACACGCTCCGTGCGATGGGCGAAAAGCTGCCACTTTCGCCAGCATTTTCCGGGCCAATTGTGGCGGCCCCGTCCTTTTGGCATCGTTTCACACGGAGCCATCGGCGATGGACCCTAGCGCGATGCCTCCGTCGCCGATGGCTCCGGGTTAAACGATGAAGATGAATGCCGGTCAAGACAGACCGCGTGATACTTTACCTACCCGCCCCAGGGCAATGCCGATTAACTTCATTCGGGCGGAAGTCCTTTGACCGCGCGGTGCAGTTGATCGAGCGCTTTTTGATGGCTGGCGACTGAGTCGGCGTATTGACGGTCGTCGGGGAATTCCTTCGCCAACTGCAAATAGAGCTGCAGCTCGCGCTCGACCGTCGGGATCGCCTCACCGTACTTGCCTTTGGCAATCTGCAGCTTACTGAGATTATGGAGCGCGTCGATTAACGTAGTGCGTAGCGGGACGGATTGCGGATGGGCCTCGACCAACTGTTCGAATTCATGCCCGCCCGCCGCGTATTCGATCTCGGCGTCGGCGGGTTTATTCTGTCGTTCCAAGGCGACGCCGAGATTCAAATGCGCTGCCGCCACGGTGCGGTGATAAGTGTCTTCGGATTGGATCTTCGCTGGATATGCGGCCAATTCCTTCAGGCACTGGCGAAGGACGGTTTCGGCCTCGGAATTGCGCTGCTGGCGGAGCTTCACCGTGCTTAGGTTCATTTCCGTTAGGGTCAAATCAAAACGGTAGTCGCGGTCGTCGGGAAAGTCGGCGACCAGCTTTTCGCGCACCGCGAGCGCTCGGCGATAAGCGGGTTCAGAATCGCCTCCAAGCTGGCCGACAATGGATGCAAGGTCATTGGATTCGGCCCCCACCAGGATGCGAACTTCGACGTCTTGCAGATTCTTGGCCAGCAGGTCTTCGAGCATCGCGAGGGCTCTTTCGTACTCGCGTTTCGCTCCCTCGTTGTCGCCGCTGCGCGCGAGAAACGCGCCGTAGCGCGCGATGAAGTTGGCCTGATCGCGGCGGTAGGTTGGATCCTCGGGAAACTGCCGCACCAGATTGGTGAAGCCGGCAATCGATTCGCCAAAGGCCTTCTCGGCCGCCGCCGAATCGTTGAGTTCGGAATAGATGTACCCCGCCCAGCCGGCCGCCAGTGCGCGCTCGTTTTGGACATCCGGTGTTTCTCCCGCCTGCGCGCGGATTTGCTCCATGAAGGTCAACTCTTCGAGCAGCGGATTGGCGGTCGAATCGTTCGCGCGAGTGATGCGCCGGGCGGCGGCGTCGATGGCCCGGCGCAAGTTGCCTTCAGCGCGATCGTGGGCTTCGATGGTGGTTTGAAGCGCTTGATTCAATTGCCGGTTTTTCCAAACTCCGTAAGCGATGAACGTGGCGAGTGAGAGCAGCGACACGGCGACGAGCGCCGCGGCTGCCGGACGTCGGCGAGCCCATTTCCAAGCTTTCTCCGACAGGGACGTCGGCCGCGCCTGGATCGGGCGGCCTTCCGACCAGCGCGAGAGATCATCGGCCAAGGCTTGCGCGGTGGCATAGCGCTTCGCAGGTTGTTTTTCGAGGCACTTAAGACAAATGGTTTCCAGGTCACGCGGCGTCTTGGGCGCCAACCTTCGTAGCGGGATCGGCTCCTGCGAAAGCACTTGCAGCACGGTTTCGACAGGATCGCGGCCACGAAACGGCGGCCCGCCGGTGAGCAGCTCGTAAAGCATCGCGCCGAGCGCATAGATATCGCAAGTGGGCCCGACATTCTTGGTGACACCGCTGGCCTGTTCGGGGGCCATATAGGCGGGCGTTCCCATGATGTCGCCGGTCTGCGTCACGGCCTGGCTGCCGGTGAGTTGCTTCGCCAAGCCGAAGTCGGCGATTTTCGGCAGGCCATCGGGCGTAAGAAGAATGTTCGCCGGCTTGAGATCGCGATGAACGACGCCGGCGTCGTGAGCGGCCTGGACGGCCAGAGCCAAAGTGTGCAGCAACGTGGCTGCATCGCGAAACGCGAACGGGTTCCGCTGGAGCTTGTCGGCCAGCGAGCCTCCCGCCACGAATTCCAACGAAAGATACGGACATCCTTGCGTTGCGCCGACTTCGTAGACCTGCACGATATTCGGGTGCTGCAGCTTCGCGACCGCTTCGGCCTCAGCGCGGAACCGCGCCAACAAGCCGGCATTGGCATGAGGACCGGCCACCAGGACCTTAAGCGCGACGATTCGCTCGAGCGAAAGCTGCCGCGCTCGATAGACGACCCCCATTCCGCCGCGGCCGAGTTCGCCGAGAATCTCGTAGCCCGCGATGTGAAGCGTGGCCGAGCCGCTGCTTGGTTCGGCGACGGTGTCTTGCGGCGGCGGAACAGTCGAGGCGGCGTCGTCAACGCGCGGTCGTGGCAATGGCTCCAAGGGCATAGTGGCAGGTGGCAAGTGGTAAGTGACACGTGACGAGCGAACGTCGCTTTCGCCCAGATTCATTCTAGCCGAGGTTCAGAGCTGCTTACTGCGGCTGTGACGGATCCTGTTGCACCGAGTTTTCCGGCTGTAGCGACTAGGCCTGGCCATTGCCTTGACCGCCGATGCGCAAGACCTGCGAGCGGAACTTCGGTCGATCTATGTTTGCTTGACACTCAGCGCCCCCGCAAAGATGATCAGAATATCGCCTCAAATCTTCATCTCGTCGCCGACTAATCTTACATGCGAAGAGTGATCGCCATTTTTTTGCTGGGTTTGGCCGCGGGCGTCGGGGCGACCTTCGCCTATCATATGTATTTGGCCGACGATGGCGCCGCGCCCGCCGATCATCCCGCTGGCCAAGCTGCAAACGGCGCTGGAAATCCTGCCGCGGCGCCGCGCCGTTCGGCCGTGGCCCTCGGCACGCTCGAGCCGCGCGACGGCGTCGTGCAGATCAGCAGCCCGCTTGTCGGTTGCCAAATCAAACGGGTACTCGTTCAGGACGGACAACTGGTGAAGGCGGGAGACGTTTTGGTCGAACTCGATTCCTCCGAGGCAGTGAAGGAGCATGAACTGGCGCTCGCCCAAAGGGCGGAAGCCCTTGCGTTGGCGCAGCAGCGTCTCGCCACGGCCCAATTGGCGGTGAAGCAAGCTACTGACGGGCGCGACGTTGAGATCGCGGCGCAGCAGTCCCGGATCGCGGTTGCCGCCGCCAAGGAAAAGGAGGCCCAGCAGGACGCCGACCGTTTGGAGGAAATGCGTAAGTTGAAGGAGCCGCTCGCTTCACAGTTACAAGTCGATGAGCAACGAGTCGTCGCGACGGCGGCCGCCGCCGAGCACGAGGCGGCCAATCTGCAATTGAAGCGGTTGCAGCAAACCTTGCTCTTTCAAGAGGAAAGCGCCAAAACCGAATTGCAGGCAGCCCAGAAATCCTTGGCCGAGCAGCAAACTGGAACCGACTCACTGAATCGCCGCGTCGAGCTGTCCGAACTCAAATTGAATCAGACCAAAATCACGGCCCCGGCAGGCGGCATGGTCTTGAGTGTGGTGGCCCATTCGGGCGAGGTCGTCGCGCAGCAGCCCCTCTTGCAGATCGCCGACCTGGACAATCTCGTCTGCGTGGCGGAGGTCGATGCGGGCGAAGTCTCGGCGCTCCAATCCAATCAGAAAGCAACCGTCACTTGCCGCGCATTTCACGACGCGGAACTCGAGGGCACGCTCGATCGCGTCGGCAGTCAGATCACCAAGGCCACGCTGCGGCCGCTCGATCCGCGAAAGCAGGTCGATCGCGATGTTACAAAAGTCGTCGTGCTCGTCGATTCAAAGAAGGCGGCGCGGCTCATCAACTCCTCGGGCAAGGACCGCCGCGCGGTGCTCGTCGGCTTGCAGGTCGAAGTCGCATTTCCTCTGGCGGGACCAATGCCGTGAAGACACAGCTCGCCTGGCGCAACCTGATTCACAACAAGGTGAAGACGGGCGTGGCTGTCGCGGGCGTCGTGTTCGCGATCGTGTTGATGTTCATGCAGTTGGGTTTTCTCGAAGCGGTCAAGGTGAGCGCGACCCAAATCTACGATGCGCTCGATTTTGACGTCTGCTTGCGGTCGAAGGACTACCTGCACCTGGCCGACGCACGGTTGTTCCGCCGGCAGCGATTGGTCCAAGCCCAGGGATGTCCCGGCGTCCAGCGTGCCGCTCCGTTGACAGTCGTGAGGAGTTCGTGGCGCAACCCGGCGAGCGGCGAGCACCAATCGATCCTTTGCTTCGGAGTGAACCCCGACGAAGCCGTTTTTAGTCGGACCGACATCCAAACGCTCGTGAGCGACGAGTTGGAACGCTCCGACGCCTTGTTAATCGATACAAAGACCCGCCGCGAATTTGGACCGGTCGATGGCCGCCGATTCGGCCCGCAGGACCGCAACGCGGAGATCGAGGTGAACGGCACCGCCGTCCGAATCGCCGGGGACTATACGCTCGGCGCTGGGTTGTTGGCCGGCGGCGCGATGATCATTAGCGAACGTGGCTTGCAGAGTGTCACTCCGACCCTCGGCGGCGATCAGGTGAGCCTGGGCTTGATAAAAGTCTCCCGCGGCGAGGATGCGGGGGCCGTCGCCGGTCGGTTGCAGAGCCTATTGCCCGGCGATGTCGATGTGCTGACGCGGCCGGACGTCCTGCGCGGCGAACTGGACCATTGGGTATATCAAACGAACTATGGATTGATTTTTCAGACGGGAGTCATCGTGGCCTTGATCGTTGGAACGGCGATCGTTTATCAAGTACTGGCCAGCGACGTGGCCAGCTTGCTGCCCGAATATGCGACGCTCAAAGCCATGGGCTACGACAATCGGTATTTGGGCAGAGTCATCCTGCAGCAAGCGCTCGCCCTGGCGGTGCTCGGCTTCGGCGTCGGTTTGGTCATCGCGGAATTGCTGTATGCGATCACGTCGGCGGGCGCTCAGATTCCGGTTCAAATGACTTGGCGGAATTTGGCCCTGGTGTTCGTGTTGTCGGTCGTCATGTGCATGTGCTCGGGCCTGGCCGCGCTGCGAAAGGCATTTCGCGCCGACCCGGCGGATTTATTCTGAACACCATCGTTATGCCCTCGCGAACTCCCTTAGCGTGGAAGAATCTGACGCATGACCTGCGTCGATTGGCGGTGGCCGTGGCGGGGGTGGGTTTTGCGGTCGTGCTGATTTTCACGGAACTCGGATTCTTGAACGCGCTCTTGGAAAGCACGGTGCAGGTGCTGCGCAAGTTGAATGGCGAAGTGTTCCTCGTCAGCTCGGCGAAATACGCCTTGCCCGCCATGGAGCGATTCGACTTGGCCCGCGTCGAACAAGCCAAGGGTTTGCCGGGCGTGAAGGCCGTCTATCCATTTTACATGGAGAATCTGGCCGCGGTGCTCCGCGCCCGGCAAGCGCGCGGTTATCCGATTCGCGTGCTGGCGTTTCGCGTCGGCGACGATGTAATGAAGCTCGATTCTCTCGCCGCGCACGAGGACGATCTCCGCCGCTCGGGAACCGCGCTGGCCGATGAAGCCTGCCGCGCCAAATTCGGCATCCCCCGGCGCGATCGGGATCTTGGCAACTTCGCGGGAGAACTCGCAAATCAGGAAATCCATTTGACGGGGCATTTCCGCCTCGGCGTCGATTTCGTCAACGACGGAAACCTGATCATGAGCGCCGCGAATTTTGCCCGCTTCTTTCCGAATCGCGCGGCCGGGTCCGATCCGCTGAACCAAGTCGATTTGGGAGTGGTCAAGCTGGAAGACCATGCCGATCCGCTTGCAGTCAAGAACGAATTGCGGCTGTCGCTGCCGAGCGACGTCGAGCCGTTGACCAAGGACGAGTTGATCGATCGCGAGATGAGGTTTTGGCGCCGCAATGCCCCAATCGGTTTTATATTCCTGGTTGGGGTTTATGTCGGGTTTGTCGTCGGCGTGGTGATTTGTTACCAGATCATCTATTCCGACATCGCCGATCACATGGGCGAATTCGCGACTCTAAAGGCAATGGGCTACACCGACCGTTATTTCTTGAAACTGATCTTGCGCCAGTCGTTTTATTTGTCGATCATGGGTTTTCTGCCAGGGTTGCTCTTGAGCTTCGCCGGCTACGCATTCTTGACCTGGTTCACCGGTCTGACGATGCAGTTGACGATGAATGTAGTGGTATGCGTGCTGGCCGTTACCATCGCGATGTGCGTCGTGTCCGGGATTCTGGCGCTGCGAAAGCTAATGTCCGTCGATCCCGCCGAACTTTTTTGAGAACGTAAGAAACGAATCCTATGTCATTCGTCGAAGACAATCGCGCCACGAAGACTACGTTCTGGAGTCACACGGGAGACATCCGCGTCCGCACGCTGCGGAT
>DASZFO010000023.1 GCA_035939775.1 Pirellulales bacterium
CGGCTGTGCGGCTACGGGCAAAGTTTGACGATCGGGCGCTTTCGAGCGGCGAAACTGGCAAATTGCGAAAATTGCGAAATGTGTCCGGTTCGGCAGCCAACAATGAATCAGAACACGTCCGACGCTAGCAGTTTCGGCCGCGAATTGGTCGGTGCGAACTTTTCACTTTGCTCAACCCTCACGGCCGGGTTCATGCACTACGTCTATGAGCCACCTCATGCCAGACTTTCGTAGCGAGAGCCTCAGTTTCGATCCGATCCACGGCTACATTCCGTTCACCTCGGGCGCCGGGCTGCCGGCCGACGAGATCGGCGAGCGGCAGATCATCGATCATCCGTGGGTCCAGCGGATGCGGCAGATTCACCAACTCCAAACGGCCTGGTGGGTTTTTCCGACCGCCGAGCACACGCGGTTTCAGCACATGCTGGGCGTGATGCATTTGGCCAGCCGCACCGTTGCGGCGCTCTATGGCAGTTTGAAGGATGTTTGCCCGGATGTTCCCAGCGGCGGCTATGTTGAATCGCTGATGCGGCTGGCGGGCTTGCTGCACGACGTGGGTCATGGGCCGTTCGGGCACTTCTTCGACGAGCACTTTCTCTCCACCTTCGGTCTGACGCACGAGAGCCTGGGCAGCGTGATCGTTCAGAACGAGCTGGGCGACCTGATCCGCCGCGTCCGGCGAAATCCGAATAGCCAGCTTGAGCCGGGCGAGACACTCGATCCGGCTCAAATCGCCGCGCTCATCACGCGGCCGAAGGATTCCAATGGCGACGGTCTGCCGCGATGGCTCGCGCTCTTGCGCAGCCTGTTCAGCGGCATTTACACGGTCGACAACATGGACTTCGTACTTCGCGACGCGTACATGTCGGGCTATAGCGCTCGGGCCTTCGATCTCGACCGGCTATTGCGCTACAGCTTCTTCAGTGAGGCCGGCCTGACGATCCACACTCGCGGCGTCGATGCGCTGGTGCGTTTCATGGGCGTGCGCGCGGAATTGTTTCGCACGGTTTACTTTCATCGCACCGTGCGCGCGATCGACCTGACGCTCAAGGATCTGTTCATTGAAAGCCGGCCTCATTTGTTTCCCGGCAATCCGATCGAGTATCTTGACGAATACTGTCGCTTCACCGAGTGGTCGCTGTTGGTCGACGTCGCCCGCTGGTCGGACAGCGACGATCCGCAGAAGCGAGCGCTCGGGCCGCGTTGGCGCGCGTTTCTGGCGCGCGATCTCCGCTGGAAGATGGTTTGCCAGCGAACGCTCGTCTTTGGCCCGGCGGACGCCGAATCGGCGAGTATCTTCAGCGACGGGCGATTTGTCGAGCAGGCGCTCCGCAAGCTATTGCGGGCGGAAATCGCGACGATGCCGCTCGTGATCGACCTGGCCCGGCACGTCAGCCGCCCGAACACGCGCGGATCGGCGGCGGGGCAGAACTTTCTGTTCGATCCGGCGGCGGGCAAACCGCGGCCGCTGACCGACGATCAACTCTTCCGCCAACTGCCCGTAAGCCATCGCATCTGCCGCGTCTACGCCGAAGACGATCGCTGCGCGACGGAGATTTCAGCCGCGCTCGACCGCTTGATCGGCCCCGGCGGCGCGGACGATCTGACGAACATGTGACGACCCTAATGCAAATCGCCATTGATTTCGGCACGTCCGTTGCATGAACGCTCGCGTGGGACAATCCTCAACTTGCGGGAGAACTATCTATGCGAGAAACACAACTTACATTGCCCGAAGTTGGTCTCATCGCGGCCACGCGCGGCGTCCTGGGCGCCGGGTTAGCCTTTCTGCTGGCGGACCGGATTCCAGAGAGTCAGCGAAAAACGGTGGGATGGACGCTGTTTTCGATTGGGGCGGTCAGCACGATTCCGCTTGCTTTAACGGTTTTTGGCCGAAGTCGGTGCGTGGACACTGCGGAAAGCGATCATCGACATACGCACGAGCCCCAGTGCGAATCCAATGATCGAGTCCGTGAGCAGACGGTGGCAACCGGGATCTGACCCCCGTGCGCTTCGACGGTGGCGATCTTCGCCCTGGCCGCCGCGGGATGCGCATCGACTGCCGGGCCTGGATGCCGGTAAAATGAAAGGATCGCAGCGGGCTGGAAAGGTCTCCGGAGCCGAAGCGCCGCCTTCGCTATTCGACGTCGTTCGTTGTCCCGCCGACGCCTGCTCCGGCAATGGCCGACTGCACTTGCGAGTGCCACACGTCGCTAGTGCCACACGCGCCAGTGCTACACCGCGACGAGGCGCAAAAAAGATCGCCGCGGCAGGAGTGCCGCGGCGATCTGAGATCGATCCGAGATTACTGAGATTCAGTTAGTACTGCCAAATCACGTCGCACGAAGTGATCCACTGGTGGTTGGCCGTGCCGTCGTGGTACGGCTTGACGCCGTTGAGGTCTTGGCCGCTGAACCAGTCGTAGCGGATTTCCGGACGGAACTGGACGTTCGCGTTCGGGTGGTAGTTCAGGCCGGCGGTGATGTCGTAGAAGTCGCCGGCGAATCCGCCCGCCGAGGCCACGTTGCCGTTGGGGGTTTGGAAGTCGCCCACCGGCGCCACGCGGGTGCCGTCGGTGTCGCGGAACCATTCGCTCCGCAAGGCCGCGGTCCAGCAGCAGTTCATCTTGTAGGTGGCGTAGCTGTCCAGGCCGAACCAAGAGGACGTGCCGCCGCCGGCTTCGCCGTTGGTCTGGAAGCCGTCGCCATTCTCGATCACATAGCTCAAGCGGTCGTTCAGATCGTGGGCCAGCACGATGCTCTGCACGAACCGGCCTTCGCGAGCGTTCGGATCGCCGCCGGGATTGCCGCCGCTGACGATCGGCTCGTTGCTGTACTGCCACGAGTAAGTCAGCGTGGTGTGCTTGTCCTTGGCGGTGAACACGAGCTGGCCGGTGTAGCCGGGGTTCTCATCCGTGTCGTTGAACGTGTCCCAGCCCTCGTCGATGCCGTTGACGATCGTCAACTGGTCGTTCGGCTTGAAGGTGGCCAAGACGCCGGTGTGCGTGAACGGATAGGCATACAGGAAGGTGTAGGTGTGGCTGTAGAACACGTTGCCGATCGCGGGCACGACTTCATTGCCCAACAGCGTGTACCAGTGACCGACCTTATACGACAGCTTGCTGGTGCCGAATTCCAAGTAGGCTTGCGGCATGGCCAACCCGTAGAACTTCCGCGGGTCGGTGTTCCAGCGGGGAATGCCGGCGTCGTTGGCGTCCAGTCCCTTTTCGACCGGATAGCGATAATCGGTGCCGTAGAGCAGATCGACATCGTAGCCCCAGTCCCAGCAGGTGTCGTTGTCCTTCAGGGCCTTCTGAATGACCGTGTAGAACTGGTTCATCTGGAATTCGTCGTCGCGGTCGTTGAAACCGTCGGGGCCGTTGAAGCCGTCCGGGTTCCGCTGGCCGTCGTGCGTGGCGTAGCCGGCCTCGAGCCAGCCCGTGACCGCGACATCATGGCACTTGAGCCAGCAATTGTTCTCGAACAAGTGCTTGACGGTTTGATCGGGGCAGGTGAGCTTGCAGCAATCGTCGCCGCCG
>DASZFO010000024.1 GCA_035939775.1 Pirellulales bacterium
GCCAGCGGAAAACCAGGGATGAGGGCGCCGTTGCTAAGGCTCAGGGCAAACACCTCAAAGATCGCTTTGCCGTGATTCGTGTCTCCCGACGGCAGCAAATAATCGGTGACCGACGCCACGACATAAATCCGATTGGCTTTAGCATCAATGACGGGCGTGCCGAGAACTCCGATACTGTTGCCGTCGATGCCGGCCGAGGGAACGCCGAGAAAGGTCTTCCAGAGAATGGTTCCCGCGGCAACGCCCGAGGGGCCGTTGGTGTCGAAGGCCTTGATGGCGTAGACCGTGCCGCCGCCGGTCGCCGCGAAGACGACGCCGAGCGTCTTTCCCGAGCCGGCTACCACACCGTCGCCGGTGTGATTCGTGCCATTGCCTCCAGTGGTGATGGACACTCCGTCCATATACAGCGGCGAGGCATACAGATGCCCGTCGAGCACCGGCGACTGCCAGACCTGGCCGAAATTCGCCGAAACGTTCGTAGGCGTGAGCACGGTTTCGTTCTGATCGAAGCCGGTGCGCATGGCATCGCCGTGGAACGTCAGCGTGTTGGGCGTTCCGGCGGGAGTCATCGACAATAAGCAGCGATCTTCGAGCGCTTCGATCGCGGTCGCGCGATGGCGGCGCAAAATGCTCCGCGAATGCGGGTGCATTGCCATCGTTAGAAGACCGTCGTGAGCGGACGGCCGAAACGTGTGCGTCGAGGAATGGGACCCCGCCTAGGCCCTCTGGCGGGGTGCCGCTCATTATGCGCGCCGGCAATTGAATTGCAACATAATTCGGCGACTGTTTCCCACTGGCCGCGAGCCGGAAAGGAGATTGGCTTGATCGTGGTTGCGCGCAGTCTTTGACCGGTTGCCCCGCTGCTCGGCGGAGTCGCTGATTCCATTGCACGGACGCGCTTCCGAGCCCGAAAAGTCTTCACATGGACAAGCTCAACCATCACACCGATTACCGCCAAGTCTACGCCGACATCCTCGACCAATGGCTCGGCGAATCGAGCAAGCAAGTTCTGGGGAGCGAATTCAAACCGATCGAAATCTTTCGCGGCTAACAACCCGGCGCTACGATTCGGGACACGAAAGGCGGAACGGAGCCGGCCCCGAGGATCGCGGTCCCCACTGTCGAATCACGTTTTGACGTGTCGCCGAAACGCGATCCAAAGTAATCCCGCGCAACCCCATCCGAGCAAGGCAATTGCGGACGGCTCGGGCACAACAGCAACGACAACGTCCGTCAAATAACTATTGAAGCCGTTGCGATCGGATGAATAGTTCAATAAGTAGAGGTTGCCCTTGTTGTACGCGAGGTCGGACAAACCAGATGAGGGAATTGGCGTCTGCGCGACTTGCGTGCCCGTCGTGCTGTACTTAAGTATCTCGTTAAAGGAACCCGGGACATACTCTCCACCGTTCGGATCTAGCCTGACAGGCATCGGCCCCGAGAATTGGTTGAAGCGACTAATCCATTGTTGATTATCGGTAGCATCGTATTTGATTAAGTAGCCGGGCATGTTGCTGACCGGCTCGCCCAACAAGGGTCCTCCCTCGCCGGCAATGTAAATGTTGCTCTTGGAGTCAATGGCGACGCCATTGGTCAGGGTGCTATCTGTCGTTGAACCGAACTGCGGATTCCAGAGGAGGTTTCCCCCCGGATCATATTTTGCGGCAAAGCCATTGCTCGCTGTGAAATTGTTGAAGTAATCCTGACCAATCATGATCACGTCCCCACTGCTATCAACGGCGACCGCGCTTGGATAGCTCGTAGTCGTAACCGACGTTTGGGGCGTTCGAGTCCAGAGGACGTTGCCCGACGAATCAAGTTTGCTCAAGAATGCGTTGTCAGGATTGCCTACGACGCCGGCGACGAAGATATTCTTGGAAGGGTCGATGGCGATCCCGTACACCAGGTCGCCGGGCGTGCCGCCGCTCCATTGGAGGTTCCCAGCGGAGTTGTATTTCAGGATCGAACTCCCGCTGGATACGTATACTCCGCCGGTTGGGTCGATAGTGATTGAATCGAAGCGGCCATTGGGAATCTGAGTTCCCCAAACGAAGTGTCCGGATGGGCCATATTTTCCAAGAAAACCCTTGACCGCTCCAGCGCTTCCGCCGAAAACGCTGCCGTCGGTATAGCCGCAAACGTAGCTGTTGCCCGAGGCATCGACCGCTTCCTGCGAATAGTAAAGGTTCGCCGACGTGACGACAGACGTGTTCCACGCCGTGAAAGGAATCGTCGCTGCCGCCGCGGTGACCGCGGCCGAAAGAACCAGCGATAGGGCGATCCACATTGCGCAAGACGAGATAAATCGACAAACGATCCGGCAACCGCTACGCAAAGACCGCGCCGAAATGCCCCGATTTCTACCGAGGTGGGAGTTCCGTTTCATTAGCGACTCTTAGTGCAATTAGATTGGTTGCGACAACCGTTCGGAAGATCTACGCCGCCTTCAATTCGAGAGCATGGTCCCGGATTATTCGCCGAATTGGGACGGACTTCGAGATTAAGGCACGCGCCCAAAAATTGGAGTCTTGATTCGACCCCGTGCTACGCGGACGACGACAGGCCCAAAATAGTCGGCGGCGGCGGCGATTGCAAGCGTTCGGCGACACGGGAGAAAGAGCGGTCGGACACCGGCCATGACAGTCCGCATGTCCTCGGAGGCGAGTTCAAGCGGGTCGAAATCTTTCGGACCAGATCGCCCCACTACTTCGGCAATTCCTTCGAGCCGACGATGGTCATGTTGAGGCCGATTTGGACAGTGACTGGCTTGTCGCCGATCTTGATGATCGTCTTGCCGTTGAGATACCAGCCGAGCGAGCCGGTCGAGAACTCCTTGACGTCGGCGAGCATCGTCGAACCGCCAATGTTGATCTCGACCGGCCTGGCATGGTCGTGAAACTCCGCGCGATTAACGGGACAGGACGTCTTCGCCATCTGAGTGCTCCTTTCGGTGTGAGAATCCTTCGTACTTTTGTTATTCCATACTCACGACCAACTCACCGGCCTCGACCGGCGTGCCGGCCTTGACGAGCACGTCGGCCACTCGGCCGTCTTGTTCGGCATAGAGGGTCGTTTCCATCTTCATCGCTTCGAGGGTGAGCAGCTTTTGGCCGCGTTTGACTGAGTCGCCGATCTTGACCGCGACGTTGACGACGAGTCCCGGCATCGGGGCGGCGATTTGCCGCGGATCGCTCGGCTCGGCCTTCGGGCGGCGGATCACTTCGGTCTCGAGCGATTTATCGGACACATTCACCGAGCGCGGCTGACCGTTCAACTCGAAGAACACGGTCCGCCGGCCGTCGGGATGCGGCTCGCCAACCGTGAGCAGCTTGACGATCAGCGTTTTGCCCGGCTCGATATCGACGGCCAGCTCTTCCCCCGGCTGTTGGCCGTAGAGGAAGAACGGGGTGGGCAGCACGCTCGTGTCGGAAAAAGTCTGCTGATGGGAGACGAAATCCTGGAAGACTCGCGGATAGAGCAGATAGGTGACCATATCTTGATCGCTCGGCTCGCCGCCGATGATCTTCTTCAACTTTTCGGCGGTAGCGGCGAAATCGGCGGGCGGGAGCGATTCGCCCGGCCGCCCTTCGACCGCCTTCTGATCGCGGAGCACGCGCTTGCGCACCTCGGGCGGAAAGCCCCCCGGCGGCTGCCCCATCCGCCCGGCCAATAGATCGACGACCGATTCGGGAAACGCTAACTCGCGGCTCGGATCGAGAATCGCGTCCGTATTGAGATTGTTCGTGACGAGAAACAGGGCCAGATCACCGACCGATTTCGAGGTCGGCGTGACTTTCACGATGTCGCCGAGCACTTGGTTCACGGCCGCGTACGTCTGGCAAATCTCCGGCCAGCGCGAAATCAGCCCGAGCGCTCGGGCTTGTTCCTGCAAGTTCGTGAACTGGCCCCCTGGCATCTCGTGAAGATAGATGTCGGCATCGGGTGCTTTCATGTCGCTTTCAAACGGCGTGTAATACTCGCGAACCGCCTGCCAATAGTAAGCAAGCTGGCGCAGCGCTGCGTCATTCACGCCGGTCGCCCGCGGAGTCGATCGCAGCGCCTCGTTGAGCGCGTTGAGATTCGGTTGCGAAGTGAGGCCTGAGACGGGGGCGATGGCGGCGTCCGTAATATCGAGCCCGACTTCCGCTCCTTTCAACACGCTGGCCCCGGAGATGCCGCTGGTGTCGTGTGTGTGGTAGTGGATCGGGATGCCGATCTCCTGCTTCAGCGTCTTGACGAGCTTCTCGGCGGCGTAGGGCTTGCACAGCCCGGCCATATCTTTGATGGCCAGGATGTGGGCGCCCATCTTTTCGAGCTGTTTGGCCAGCTCGACGTAATACTTCAGATCGTATTTAGGTCGGCTGGGATCGAGAATATCGCCGGTGTAACAGATGGCCGCCTCGCATAGAGCGCCGGTCTCGAGCACGGCGTCCATCGCGACGCGCATGTTCGGCACCCAATTCAGAGAATCGAAGATGCGGAACAGGTCGATTCCCGCGTTCGCGGATTCGACGACGAAGGACTGCACGACGTTATCGGGATAGTTCGTGTAGCCGACGGCGTTCGAGGCCCGCAGCAGCATCTGGAACAGGATGTTCGGAATCCGCTCGCGCAATTGGCTGAGCCGTTGCCACGGGCATTCCTTGAGGAACCGCATCGCCGTGTCGAATGTCGCCCCGCCCCACATCTCGATCGAAAACATCTTCGGCACGAGCCGAGCATAAGCCGCGGCGATCGCCAACATGTCGAAACTGCGCATCCGCGTCGCGAGCAACGATTGATGGGCGTCGCGGAAGGTCGTGTCGGTCAAGAGCAACGGCCGTTGATCGAGAATCCATTGCGAGAACTTCTCGGCGCCGAGTTCCAAGAGCTTGTTGCGCGAACCGGCGATAGGCTGTTCGAGCGGATCATGGTGCGGCACCGGCGCCGGCGTGCGGCGAGTGCTCCGCGGGCGATCCTTGACGAGCGCGTTGCCGTTGACAACCACTTCGGCCAGATACTGGAGCAGCTTCGTGGCCCGATCCTTCCGGATCACCATCTGGAACAACTCGGGCGTTTCGTCGATGAACTTCGTCGTGCATTCGCCCGCCAGAAAGCTCGAATGCGTGACAAGGTTGATCAGAAACGGGATGTTCGTCTTCACGCCCCGAACGCGAAACTCCTGCAAGCAGCGCTCCATCCGCCGCGAAGCATCGACGAGCCGAGTGCCACGGGCCGTGACCTTCACGAGCAGCGAATCGTAGTACGGCGTCACGACCGCGCCGGAGAACGCGGTGCCCGCGTCCAGCCGAATCCCCATGCCGGCGGCTGAGCGATAGGCGGCGATCCGGCCGTAATCCGGCACGAAGCGGTTCTCAGGATCCTCGGTCGTCACTCTGCATTGAAAGGCGAAGCCGTTCGTGCGGATTTCGTCCTGTCGCGCCAATCCGATCTCGGGCGAGCTGAGCGGATAACCGTGAGCAACGAGAATCTGGCTGCGGACCACGTCGATTCCGGTCACTTCTTCCGTGACCGTGTGCTCGACTTGAATCCGCGGATTGACTTCGATGAAGTAATGCTGGCCGTTATCGACATCGAGCAGGAATTCGACAGTGCCGGCGTTCTCATAGCGCACGGTCCGCCCGATCGCCAGGGCCGATTCGCAGAGCTGGCGGCGCAGCGCAGGATCGAGATTCGGGGCAGGGGCGATCTCGACCACTTTCTGATGCCGCCGCTGCAACGAGCAATCGCGCTCCCAGAGATGGACGAGGTTTCCATGCTCGTCGCCGAGCAGTTGCACCTCAAGATGTCGTGCGCGCGAGATGTACTTCTCAACGAACACCTCGGAGCTGCCAAACGCCGAGAGCGACTCGCGCTGGGCCTGCTCGAGACTCGGCGCGAGTTGGCTTTCCTCGAGCACGACGCGCATGCCCCGGCCGCCGCCGCCGTGGGCCGCCTTGAGCATGACGGGAAAGCCGAGCTGCGCGGCCAGCGCCTGGGCGTCGGCGAGGCTTGTCACGGCGTGCGGGCTGCCGGGAAGAATCGGCACCCCGGCCCGCTCGGCGATCTCGCGGGCCGATGTTTTATTGCCAAGCTGCTCGAGCAATTCGACTCGCGGCCCGACGAAAATTAGCCCTGCTTCGTCGCAAGCTCGCCGCAGGGCTGGATTCTCCGAGAGAAAGCCGTAACCGGGATGAATGGCGTCGATGCCGTGGGCCACCGCGATGGCAATGATGCCCTTGATATCGAGATACGCCCGGATCGGCTCCCCCTCCTTGCCGACCTGATAGGCCTCGTCGGCCTTGAAACGGTGCAGGGCGTAGCGGTCTTCGTGGGAATAGAGGGCGACCGTGCGAATGCCCAACTCGTGGGCGGAGCGGAACACGCGAATCGCAATTTCGCTGCGATTGGCGACGAGCAACTTCCGGATGGTCTTCATGGAGTGGCCAGCAAGCGCTCCGTCCCGTTTCCCGCCTCATCACGAGCGTCCCAAATATGTTACACTTGGCGGGAAAACACGCCAGGGGTAAATGAGTTCGGAAGCATGGAACAGGCGGCGGCAAAACGGTGGCTGATGGTTGCCTACGCGGCGACGGTCTTTCTCGGCGCGCTGTTGTTGTTTCAGGTGCAGCCGATCATTAGCCGCTATATTCTGCCCTGGTTCGGCGGCACGCCGGCGGTTTGGACGACGGCCATGCTGTTCTTCCAAACGCTGCTGTTCGCCGGATACGCCTATGCCCACCTGAGCGTTCATTATTTCAAGCCGCTGTGGCAGACCGCGGTGCACCTGGTATTGCTCGTGGCTGCGGTGGTTTCGCTGCCGTTCGTGCCCAGCGCGCGTTGGAAGCCGATCGATGGTTCGCAACCGGCGGGGCGAATCCTGCTTTTGCTAACGGCCAGCGTCGGCTTGCCATATTTCGTTCTCGCCACGACGGGACCGCTGGTGCAGGCCTGGTTCAGCCGGACCAATCCCGACCGCTCGCCATATCGGCTCTATTCGCTGTCGAACGTCGGCTCGCTCCTGGCGCTGTTGACATATCCGTTTCTGATCGAGCCGCTGTTGCCATTGGGCTCGCAAGCGGCGATCTGGCAATGGGCGTTTTGGATCTTTGCCGCGTTGTGCGGCTTCGGCGCGATTCGCATGATCGCGGCAGGCGAGCCGCCCAAGACGGCGCAGCAGGGGAACGGCAAGAAGCGATCGCCAATCGAGCTGCGCGGCAACGCCTCGGCGGTTCCAAACGACGATCAGCCGCCGGGGTGGACGCGTCGTTGGCTGTGGCTCGTGCTGCCGGCCTTCGCCTCGATGGCTTTCCTAGCGACGACAAACCATGCCTGCCAAGACGTGGCCACAGTTCCGTTCTTGTACATCGTGCCGTTGAGCCTATATCTGCTGTCGTTCATCATCTGCTTCGACCACGAGCGCTGGTATTGGCCGAGGCTTGTAGCCGCGGTCACGCTGCTTCTCTATCTTGCGGCGGGAGTATACGCGCTGATGGTCCACGACGCGTTGTCGGCGAACGTCAAGAAGGTCGATGTTGGCCTGAGTTTTGGCGGTCTATTCTGCTTATGCATGCTTTGCCACGGCGAACTCGTCCGGCTCAGGCCGCATCCGCGCTTTTTGACGGCGTTCTATTTGATGATCTCCGCCGGAGGAGCGCTCGGTGGGCTGTTCGTCAGTCTCGTGGCACCTCTGGTGTTCTCCGACTACGCCGAATGGTATATCGGACTGTTCGGAGGCTTGTTGCTGGCCGTGGCCATTCTTTTGGGAACGGACGAGCGAGGTTGGTTGCGGCGCTATCCGCGAGTCTTTGTTCCGGCAATGATCGTTCTGGCTGCGGCTGTGCTGATCGGGGCAAAGCTTGGATTAAAGAACAACGCCAAGATCGTTGCCGCGCGGCGGAATTTCTACGGCGTGCTCAGCGTAAGGAAAAAAGACGACGAAGGTGACACTATACTAATCTTGCTCAATGGGCGGATCACGCACGGAATTCAGTTCGTCGATGATGAGCGCAATAAGATTCCCACCACCTATTACGGTCGGGTAAGCGGCGTCGGCCGCGCAATCGATTTCTTCGCGTCGCAGTCGGTCCCGAGCCTCCGCGTTGGGGCGATTGGCCTAGGGACGGGCACTCTTGCAGCCTACGCCCGACCGAACGATCAATTTGTCTTCTACGAGATCAATCCCGAAGTGCCCAAGATTTCTCGTCAGTATTTTACCTACCTGAAAGACGCCGAGCAGCGCATGGGACAGGGCCGCGGCAGCCTCGAGATTTCAATGGGCGATGCGCGATTGTCGCTCGAACGGGAACTGAACGATCGAACGGAGGGACGACGCTTCCACGTGATCGCCGTCGATGCCTTTAGCGGCGATGCAATTCCGACGCACCTGCTCACTCGACAGGCCGGAGACGTTTATAAGCGGCATCTCGATCCCGAGGGAGTGCTCGCGATCCACATCTCGAATCGATATCTCAATCTGGCACCCGTGGTTCGCGGATTGGCAGAGCATCTCAAGATGAACGTGATCGCGATCGACTCCGACGGCAATAACGACGATATGGTGTATTCGGCCAACTGGATGTTGCTAACGAACAACGAAAAGCTGCTCTTGAGCCTCGCGCCGTTCGCGAAAAAGGAGGACTCTCGGCCGCCGGCGCTGCTTTGGACCGACGATTACAGTGATTTGGTCCATATTTTGAAGTGAGCCGAATAGAAGTGAGCCGCAGCGCGAGTGCCATGCGCGAGCATCAAATCTGCGATATCAGATCTCAACGACGACGCGTTGAAAAAAGTCACTCGCCGCCCAATCGCGGAACCAGTCACCCAATTCGACGACGAATTGCTCGAGGTCGCTGCCCGGCGCTTCGGCTGCCCGCTCGATCGCCGATCCGACCGATTCGCCCGCCGCGAGCGCGCAGAGCAATTCGAATTGCCGTTGGCTGAGGTCATGCCGGCGAACGATGAACTCGCGGCGCGTCACCGCGACCCAGCTCGGGGCCGGGCCGGGCAATTCGGGATTTTCCTCGCGACGCATCGCCGTGTAATAGGCATTTAACGGAAATCGGAGCGCCAGCAGCTTCAGGCATGGCACCACTTCCAGCCGCGCGGCCGGCCAACGCTCGGCGTCGATCGCCTGAAGCTGTTCGCTCGTAAGCAGCGTTTGCCCTTCGACCCCCGGACCGTCGAACACCTGGCTGAAAGTCCATTCCAGCGTCGCCAGATCGATCAAGAACTCTGGCCAATCGGCCGGCAAATCGCCATTCGCTTCCTCCGGACGGGTCTCGGCCAAATAACGGGCGAAGTTCTCCGCCAGTTTGCAGAGCGTGTAGCTCTGCGAGGGATACTTCTGCAAGTAGTCGAACGCGAACCCGTCGAACACCTCCTCCCCGAGCGTCCGCTTCAGCACGGGAAACTCTTCGCCCAGGCATTCCAAGAGCCGCGCGTAATAGGCATTTGCATAAATCGAGAGCCGTTCGACGCTCGTCTGGGCCTCCGACCGCGCGATTACTTGTTCCACGTCCGCCGGATCGACGTTCAGATGCACTCGGGCCGAGTCTGATGCCAACCCCGCATCGACCCCGTCGGGATGCATGATCACCGCCTGCATCCAGCGCTGCACGGCAGACATCGGCGCGAGAGGCGAGGGGCCAGGGGCGAGGGGATGAGGAGGCGACTTCCGTTGGCTACCCGCTCCGTGTTCATCCGCGTTCATCTGTGGCCAATTCCTATTCCACTTCGGTAACAACGTACGTCAACGGATGCGGCGCCGTGGCGAATCCGTCGACTGCCACCAGCGGCGCGGTTCTCGCGGCCGAAGTTGAAGCGCTGCTCGCCGGCGGAAGCTGCGCGTCCATATACTGTCGCGCCTTGAGCACCTCGGCATGGACGACGGGGAACGGCGGAATCTTGGCGTCCCATTCCAAGAGGGTCGAGACGCCGCCCGTATGCTTGTGCGCCAGCCGATACAACTCCCAGACGGGGTCGATCACATGGTCGTCGTGCGTGTCGATCCGGTATTTGCCGCAATCGGTGTGGCCGGCAAGATGGATTTGCACGATCCGCTCGTGCGGCACGTTGTCGACGAATTCCACCGGATCAAAATCGTGATTGATGCTCGAAACGTAAACGTTGTTCACGTCGAGCAACAGGCCGCAATCCGCCTCGGCCGCCATGCGGGTGAGAAACTCCCATTCGCTCATCGTCGAACCGGCGAAGGTGACGTAGCTGCTCGGGTTTTCAAGAACCAGCGGCCGCTCGAGAAAATCCTGAACTGTGCGGACCCGCTCGACGACGTGCGCGAGCGTCTGCTCGTTGAGCGGAATGGGCAGCAAATCGTGCGCGTTCAGCCCGAGCACGCCGGTCCAGCAAAGATGATCCGAGACCCACAGCGGCTTGACGGCCGCGGCCAACCGCTTGAGCTTGGTCAGGTATTCGATATTTAGCGGATCGGTGCTGCCGATCGATAGCGACACACCATGCATCACCACGGGATAGCGCTCGGCGATTTGTTCGAGCACATACCGCGGCCGGCCACCTGAATCCATGAAATTTTCCGAGATGATCTCGAACCAGTCGACTTCCGGATGGTTAGCCAAAATGTAGGGAAAATGCACCGACCGCAGGCCGACGCCCAGACCGAGATTCGGATTGCCAAGACGAGGAGTGGGCATCGGAGTGTTGCGATTGGCGGTTGACGGACACAGCCGTAGTGGAATTCGCAAGAATTCCGATCGCTGAGACAACGCACGGCAACTGAATTCTGGCGAATTCAGCTACGAATGCAGCGATGCTTGCGACCAGCGGCGAGCGCAAAAAACCCCGGCCGTGCGGCAACGAGACCGCAGGCCGGGGGCGAACGATCCATTAACCCTTCTTCGGCGCCGGGCCGAACTTCTGCCCCGATGCCGTCATCAACTGCTCGAA
>DASZFO010000025.1 GCA_035939775.1 Pirellulales bacterium
GGCCGTGCTGTCCGCGATGGCGATGACGTTCCAGTTGCCGTCTTGCAAAGCGTACAGGCGTTCGTTGAGCGTGCCGCTTGTGCTGCGATCGCGGAGCACCAGGTCGTCCACGTAGCGCAAGCCCCAGACGTACTGCCGGTCCGGCGTGGAATACGGGATGACGCGCTCTTCGAGCACTTGCCACTGGTCGCTGTAAACATAAGCTCGCGGCGTATCGGCCTCGACGTAAAGGACCCGGCGATTGAGGCCATCGTAAAAGCTGTTGTGGTAATTGGACGACGCATCCTGATACTTGACCAGCCGGTTCCAGGCGTCCCAGGTGGCGCTGGCCACGAGGGTCATGTCGGTCGGCTCTGGCACGGTGGTCATGTTGCCGTTGCGGTCGTAGGCAGGGGTCTGCCAGACCGGGCCGACCGTGGCGCCGACGGCCGTGATCTCGTTAGCCTTGTTGCTCGTCCGCTGCTGATCGAGGGCTGCGAACGTGGACGACTGGGCGTCGAACTGTGTGAATTGGCTCCAATTCCCCGTGGCGTCCAGTCCCCAGGTCTGGCCGAAGGTAGACGATTGCAGCCGCGTGTTGCCAGTGTTCAACTGGCCGCGCGAGGCGGTCACGAGGCGCTGCATTCCGTCGTAGCCGTAAATCTCGTCGAAGGATTTGGTCAGGCTTTCGGCTTTGATGTCTTGGCGGTACGTGCGATTGCTGGCCAAGTCGTAACCGTAGCCGATCTGGGCCAAGTCGCCGGTGGTGGTCTTCGTCCAGGGGAGATTGATGACCCGGCCGAACTGATCAAAGCCCGGATAGTTTGTGCTGCTGGCCAACGTGCTGCCAAAGGTCCCGGCCGAGTAGCTCGTGCCGGCGACGCTGCCTAATCCGAAGTAGGTGTAGGCGGCGACCGTCGTGGCATTGAACATCAACGAACTCACGCGGCTCAGCTTGTCGTCGTCGCCCGAGGCATAAGTGAAGATGACCGAGCGGGCGCCCGTGGAGTAGGGATACGTGATCGACATGCGACGGATCGTGTTGTTCGTGCCGTCGGCATAGCCGTAGTCCACCGTGAGATTCGGACCACCGGAGCCCGACTGATCTTGCTGATCGGTAAGCAACTGCTCGAAGCCGTTATAGGTGAGCGTGACTTGGTTGAAGATCGACGCGCCGCTGTAGCTCGTCACCTGGCTCATCATGCCGCGGATTTCGTAGGCGGTGGCGATCCGGCTGACCAAGTTATCGACGCCGGTCCCGAACTGCGTGACTGCGTCGGACGTGATTCGCCCGAAGCGGTCATAGGAGTAGGCATGGACCGTGCCGCTTTGATCCGTCTTGGTAATCGGCTGGCCTTGCCGATTGTAGGTGTAGCTCACATGGTCGGTCGAATCCGTCGCGTCGGGATAGATCTCAACGGTGCGAAGATCATTGCGCGCGATGGAAGATGTCGGCAACGTCGTGCCGTATTGGTAGCAGGTTTTCTGGTCGCCGGTGACGGGGTTCCTGGCCGTGATGGTGAGCACCAGATTGTCGGCGTTGTAGGTCATCTCTACGATCACGTTCTGATCGTTGCCTGCCTGCGGGCAGGAGTCCGCGGGCGACGGACCGCAATCGCAGGGACTTGTGCTGCCGCAGGTTTGGCATGGCGGCAGCGGCACGTAGTTCTCCGTCGTGCGAATCACCCGCCCGGCGTCGTCCGCATCGGTGCGAGTCGCCTTCCCGGCCGGATCGGTCGCGAGATATGCCTCGCCTCGCTCATTATACTGTGTCAGACTGACCAACACACTCGAACCGCTCGCTGGCGGAGAAGTCGGCAGGATCGGCGTCGAACCATCGCCGTTGGTCCCGTAATCGGCCGAGGCGATCTGCCGGCCAATGCCGTCATACCACGAGGCCGCGTAGCTCATCCGAGCATTCGCGTTGACGAGGGCGCCGGTGGTTGTGCTGTCTCCCTGATTGCGCTGGAACGCGGCCATCAACAGCACATGGCTGGCAGCATCGTACGTCGGCACGGACTGCCCAAAGATTTTATCATTGGCGCCAACTGTCCACGGACTGTCGTTGCTGCCGGGCGAATAGCCTGTGAAGGACCCGCTTTGCCGGCCAACGGAGTCGTATTGCGTTTTGGTGTAGGTCTGAGACGCACCGGCGGAGAGCGACTTGGCGATGTTCCCGGCCGGGTCGTACCATGTGTTGTCCGTCAAGTTGTTGCCGATGGCTCCGCCGGGGACGGTCACGGAAGTGCGCGCGGTCTGATAGACGCGCCCTAGGTTGTCGTAAGCGGTGCCGCTTTGCCGGATCAGATTGGCGGTCGCAATCGACGTGTTGTATTGCTGCACCAGCGTGACACGATCCAGGTTGTCGTAGGTGTTGACCGTGATGACGCTGACGACCGTTCCCGTGGAGACCAGAACCTGCGTCGTCTGAGTGAGGCGGTCGCGGAAGTCGTAGACGAACGTGGTGATGTGATCGTTTGAGCCTGTGGCGTCGACGTAGTCGGTCTGCTGCGTGAGATTGCCGTCGCCGCCTGGATTCCCGTTGTCGTACACGTTGCCGGTGACGATCACCATGTTGTTGCCCATCGCGCCGCCGCCGGTCGGGTCATTATCGGTAGCGCAGGCGTCGTCGGTGCCGACCCAACTCGACAGCAGCAAGCCGCGGAGGTCGAACACGCTGCGCGTGATCGTGCCGCCCGGCGCGACCAAGCGGTTCTGGCGGTTCATCGAATCATAGCCGTAGGCCGTCTCGTTGTAGTTCGTCCCCAGGCAGCCCAGGCCGCAAGGCGGAACGCAAAAATACATCCGAGTCGAGACGAGCTGGCTCTGGTTGCTGTATTGCGAACTGGACCAGCGGACCCACGTGCTTTGTGGGAAGCTGTCGGCCGCGGACAGCCGGCCGGGAGACTCGACAAACGGACTCGGAGCCGGAGACGCGGGATTGGACAGGGACGTGTCGCCGCAGACAGCGGCCTCGTTCACCCCGGCCGGCTGCGACGGCAGGCGCACGGCTTGGATCGAATCGATGGTCCGACCGTCGTCGTCCATTCGCGAGATCACAACGGGGTTGACCAGCGTGTAATCGTATTGCGGGCCGTCGCCGGTGCCCGTGGCGTAGCCTTGGGCGGTCCACGTCTCTTCCAAATCGTCGCGATAAACCGTCCAGCTTGCCGTGCGAACCGACTGACCGTTGGAGTTGAACGCCGGTGAAAGGGTCTGCGTCACGCGCCCCTGGTCGTCATATTCCACGTCGGTCGTCAGCTTGAGCCGCGTGCCGGGATTGGCGGTCCAGCCTGAGCCGGAGGGGGGAGCGTCGTCCTGGACCATCCGCGTTATCACGCCGAGCGCAACGTCGAACTGATAGGTCGTGATGAAGCCGCGCTGGTCTTGCATGGCGATGCGGTTGCCGAACGTGTCGAACATCTCGTTGATGACGTAGGTGTTCCCGTCGCCGTTCTGGCCCGTCGCGATGACAGGCAGCGTCGTCGTCTTGAACGTCGGCTGGTTGGTGCCGGAGTAGAACGACGAGTAGGAGTAGCTCGTCGTGGTCGGATTGCTGCCGCCCCCCGAATCGCTCTGATAATCGGTCACGGAGGCGACGAGTATGATGGTCGGTCCGCCAGCGCCGGCAGTGTGGGAAGTGTAGGTGTATTGCCGCACGTTGATCGGCGTCCCGCTCCCTCCCTGCTGGACCTGCTCGTATTGCTTGTATCCGGCGCCAACAGAAGAGCCGGAATAGTAGGTGGTGGCGTGAATGAGCCCGGTGGTATTGAGCGTCACGCCTAAATTGGCCACGCCCTCGTTGTAGCTGGTCACTGCCGACGGTTCGGCCATCAGGATCTCGTGGGCGTTGGAGTCGAACTTGTGGTATTCAATCCACTTGTTGCCCGATCCATCCTGCAGGACGTGGAGCATGATCTGGTTGATGGAGTTGGCGTAGAAGATCTCGAGATTCCCGTCCGGACGGGTGACCGTGGTCTTCTGGACCCAGGTGTTGTAGTCGCTGGGCGTGAAGCTGCTGGAAGCGTAAGAATACAAGTAGGTGTAGAGGCCGCCGTTGGTCACGGCCTTCGTGGCGCGGTGCAGGCTGTCGTATTCGTAATACTTATCCGCATATTGGGCGACCAGGCTGTCGGGGGCCAGAAGCGGATCGCACACTTGCGGGTCGGCCTGGAGGCGGCGATACGCCTCGCCGCCGAGGACGTACTTCAATCCGTGTACAAATCCGGGCGCACTCGCCGACGTGTAGTAGCGGTAGTAGCTGGTCTTCGTGGTGACCCAGGCACTCCCCAAGAGCACCTGGCTCGTGACGGTCTGCAAATCTCCCTCGTTCCCCGAGGGGTCGCCGGGGTTGTAATACGTGTTGAGCACCCGGCTGATTTCGGTCCAGGGACCGCCGTTGACTTGCCGGCGGAGCGTGACGCCGGCAATCCGCCCGGCGTTCGGCCCGCTGGGAACCATCGCGTAAAGCACCGAGGTGGTCGTCACGTTTCCCGTCACGGGATCGGTGACGCTGGTGTGCATGTCGGGATTGCCCATCTGGACATCAGTCCCGTCGGCCTTCATCAGCTTCTGGAAGTTCCCGTTGCAATCGAACGTGTACTCGTCGCCGTTGCAGTCGTCAAAGATGTAGGCGCATTGGCTGTAGTCGAACTTGAGCGAGACCGGCGGTGAGTTCGCTCCGCCGGTGGCCGTGAACGATGGGCCGCTGCCGGTGAACTGAAACATCCGGCAGGGGCTGAAGACGACGACCGTCAAGGTCTGGCCGCCGGTGGTGCACTTGCCGACATAGGGGTCCTTGATCCAGTTCATCCCGTTGTCGCCGGCCAGCGGCGTCATCGACATGTCGCACGAGCTAATTCCGCTGGAGTAGGACGCATCGGAGCTTCCCGGCAGCAGACTGAGACTGGCGGCGTCCGTCGAGGCGGCGCCGCAGGCCGGGCAAACCCCGGTGGAGTCATCGCAGCCGCAGCCGCAATCGCAGCATTTGCAGCACGTTGGCGGCTTGAGCGGCGGCACGGACTGGCTGGCCATCGGCCCGCAGCAGGAGGAGCTGCTGGAGCTGGACGAAGTGCTGCTCGAGCCCGAGGAGGAAGGGCCGGAGGACGAACCGCTGCTCGATGGTCCGGAGGAACTGCCGCCCGACGAACTTGACGAGCTGCTGCTGGATGAACTCAATGAGCTGCTGCTGGATGAACTCGATGAGCTGCTTGACCCGGACGACGAACTGCTGGACGACCCACTGGATCCCGACGAGCCGCTGGAGCCGGCACTTGACGAACTGGAAGAAGCCCCGGATGAGCGACTGCCGGAAGAACTGCTGCCGGACGAACTCGAGGACGAACTGCTGGGTGCGGAGCCAGAGCCGCTTGAGGAAGAACTGGTAGACATGGTGATTCTCCGCTGGGATCTATTCGTTTCAGGATTCGGGATTATTGCGGATGCAACTCAAAAGAGGCGGGGCATGCATTGCGGCCACTGACCGCACCTTATAGGCGGCCACGTTAAGTGGACATAAGTATACAATAGAGCGTGGGACAATTTCAAATGGTGGCCAAGAAAAAATCGACGACCAAGCGGGATGCACGCCGAACGCAGCGTGAATCCTGAGCGCGAGTCTCCACGACCGCCACGCTCGGCAAGCGCGGCTCGATGGAGCGTGAACTTCCGGCCGTGAACGACCGCTCGACGAATTGGTTCCGTCCGCCTCGAACATACGATCACTCCGCAGCGCCGCGACGGCGGACGACGAAGGATCAATGGAAAAGAGAATGAACAGTTCCGATTGCAGAACGCAGAAGCCGCCGGCCCCTGAGAATGGATTGCCTCAATCCACGCGAGCGACTCTAGCTCCCCTCGATCTTAGCGACGGTTGCGCGGATTGCAAGAAATTTTTTCGGCCGCACGACGCGAATAAAAGTCTCACCAAACGCTAGCACGATCGGGCATGGTTTTCCTTGGCCGGCACGGTGCGGCGCTGATGCGGATCGTCGATGTTTTGTTCGACCCCCGACGCAGAATCTGGGCCAAACGCTACGCGACGCCTTAAGCCCTCACCCGCGAAGCGATTTTCGCATTGAAAGAGCCAATCGACATTGAAAAAGTCTCACTCCCGCTAGGGCCGCCGGTGCGATCTTTACAATCTCGGAGCGGATTGTCGTCCTCAAACAAGCGGCCGGCATCTTGCTCGCAAGCTCAATTGTCCGTGGTGGCAAGCGGCGACCAGATTCTTACGGCGAGATCTTGACGCGCGACCGCTGCATTTAAGGAGAATCTGAGAATCGGATAGACGCGGCCTTGCGTGCCGCGAATGGCGATCCGGCGATGCGTGGTATCGAAGCGCAATACGAAGGAGTTTAGGCATTGACGGCGGCGAGTTGCCCCGTAGGAAGCTGAAATCGAAACCGCGGAGAGGATCGACTCAACTGGTACTCCACCTATCGATTGCGTGATTTGCCAAGTGTGCCGTGCTGCTCGGGCGCTGCAAAATGGATGCACTAACTGCCTCGACGCGTCATTGCTTGACGCCGATTTGCAAGGGGTTATCGCCGCGTGGGGCCAACTGCCGCCAGCAATCCGGAAAACCGTAGTCGGCCTTGTCAGTTGACAGAGCGTTGGAGGCTACGGAGTCCTGTCAAAAAAGGGCTAACGAAGGACGGAAAGATTCTTGGGCGGTTCACCCCTGACTGAAGCCCCTTCCCTTCTTCTTGCCTCTTCCGGCTGCGATTTTGAAGCATGTCGGTTGGACTGGTCCGAACCTTCTTCTTGAAGGCCAATCCCCCCTCACCTCTTGGTTCGGCGCTGCGATGGGAAGAAGTCCGTGGCTCGATCAACAGCCTATTTGTGGATTGGAATTCGTCGAACTTCACTTCTTCAGCCGCCGTGCGGCAGTCTTGGAAAGTGATGACGATACCCGACGCCTGCGCCTGCGCTGTGGGTGCGCGCGCGTCGTCGGGGTTAGTCGAGGGGTTTTTAGTTATAAGAAAGGGGAATGGCTCAACCATTTGAATTCATTGAATCCGAAACGACACTTTTGGGCGGTTGACCGTCAGAATCGTGCGGTTCTCCGACAGAAATGACTTGCGCTTTTGTCGGTAGTCTGCCAGTGTGTTGACTGTTAAGTGACAAAAACGGAGGGGAAAAATGTCGGATGATCGCCAGATTGCTGGATTGGCGGCGAACCAGATAAGCACGAAGCGTGGCTTCCCGATCTATCGGACGAACCCCAGCGTCCCGGCGGCCACCGGAATGCAGACGCGGAACAAGCGGTTTCACGTTCCCGGCGGCAAGGGCGCGATGATCGTTGACAACAGCACCGGGGAACTCAAGGGCATCGGTGGAATGGGATTCTGGTGGGAAGAGGAGGTCGAGACCAGCCGCTTCGTCAAACTCTTTCTCGACGGCATCAAGCAGGCCGCGGGCCTCTCGAAGACCGGCATTCAAGTATTTGAACTCGTCTACCACGAAATGCGGGCGAATCCCGGCTCCGATGAAATCAAGCTCAATCAGTACGTGGCGAAGGATCACGGCATCAACGACCGGACGTACCAGCGCGGCGTGCGCGAACTGCTCGAAAAAGAATTCCTCTACCGCAGTCCTAGCGACGGCGTCTTCTTCGTCAACATCCGCTTCATGTTCAACGGCGACCGCCTGGCGTTCGTGAAGTCCTATCACCTGAAAGGTGCGGCTCGGCAGCAGGAATTGCCGTTGCTCGAAGCCCCTGCCCTCCCCGCTCCTGCGGAGTGAATCAACTGAGGTATCCGTTGGATTTCAGCCACGGTTCAACGGCTTCCTCAAGGATGTCCTGAAGCGTGTTCGGCGCGACCCCTTTGAGTTGCCTTTCGAGCGACGCCCGCTTGAGCGCCTTGGCAAAGTCCTCGCGCATCCGCGTGCTGAGCGGCACGCGGTTGACGGTCGGCGTCGCGACCGTTGCCGCCGCGGCCTTAGTCGGAGCGGCTGGTGGTTTTTCGCGGTAGATAAACTGCTTTTCGACGCCGGCGTCGATTGGCGGCGGCGTGGACTTCATGCCTTCGATGAGCGAGCGTCGTTCGGCCATTGTCTCTCCTATGCGATAGCGGCTTTACGTTTGACAATCAGTCGCTTCTTGACCGCGTCCGGCAGCAGGACGCGGAACAATTCGTCCACTTCCTGGGCCGCTTCGCGGGCACGCGATCCCATCTGCCAAACGACCGCCCCCTGCCCCGGCGCGTCAGCGTAAATCTGCCGCAAAATCATGGACTTGGAGGCGAGCGGCAAGCCGAGGGCCTTGGCTGCGTCCCGCATGTCCTGCGTGAGCCGATAGTTCAATCCAATCATGCTGAGCACGATAACTGCCTTGGGCACGCCTCCCCTGATGTCCTGGGCCTGGCGCAACACCTCTGTCGCCTTCGCCAGCGCCCTGATCTCCAACATGCTGGCCTTGCATGGAACGATGGCCATGTCTGCGCGCAGTAAGAGCGCTCGGCTGGTCTCGGTCTGACTCCCCGGCCCGTCGGCGACGACGAAATCGGCGTCTTGTGCCAGAGTCGGCAACTCGTTCAGGATGATGTCCGGATTGTCGAGTCGGACAGCCTTAACCCCTGGAATTGCTTCGCGAATCCACTCGGATGGGCAAGGCTAGGTCCGACCGGTCAACGCATCGGCGGGCGGGATTCTCAACGTCCCAGGGTTGACGCGGCCGCACGCCGGGCGGCTGGATAACGGGCGATCCTGTCGTGTCAAGTTGATCGTTTTTGCGACGGGTCGTCGGGTTTTGGCTTGCGCGATCTTGGCGACGACTGCCAATAATTCAACAGCATGGCGAAGAGCAGCAATGGCCACATGACCGCTAGGGTGTAGACAACGATGCCGGACTGACGACTTTGCTTTGTGCTTTCGATCATGCGTTGTTGGCGCACGTGAAGCCAAACAACCGGCAACCCAATGAGGCAGTAGATGAGAAAACAGACACTGCCCCAATCATCGTGCGGATGCACTGGCATGATTCGCAATCGTTATTGAGGTTCGATTTCGTTTGCGCAACCGCCTCCCATTCTACCCGACTGCATATGAAAAACCCGGACGCGGGGCGGCTCCATCTGCATGGCCACATTATCCCCGGCCGCGGGCCGCCGGAGCAAGGGATCCTTTTGGCCACATATCGCCAGGGCGATTCGCTCTCCGCGGGCACGGCGGCCAGCGCAGCCTGTTATGGCAACGCTGTGACAAACGCCATTAGCATTGCGAAAACAAAAAAGGCGATCGTGATGAATCGTCTCGGGCGCTACTCAAGATTGTCGCGACCTCTATTGGCGATTTCTGTCGCTGGCGACTTGTATGGATTCTCGTCGCCAATCGCCGGCTGCGGCGAAGCCGGTATTTCATCGGCCTGACCACGCTGTTCCTGCTCGTCCTCCTCGTCCTCCTTCGGCCGATAACAAAGAATCGCCAAGAGGATGCCCGTGCCGACCACGAGAACCATCGCCGTGAGACCGTCCCGAAATCTGAATCGCCACACGACAAGGCAGAGATATGCGAACAGCGTGACCATGACGAA
>DASZFO010000026.1 GCA_035939775.1 Pirellulales bacterium
CATGATCCGCCGTTTCACTTCCGGCCCGAACCCTTCGGCCCGGCTGCGGCGATACATCCGCACCAGCGGGTTGTCGAGTTCCTCGGCCTCGGCGTGCTTGCCGGCCAAGACGAGTTCGCGCCGCTCGTCGGCCAACTCCTCGATCATTGCCGCTTCGTCGGTCCGATAGCCGTAATGCACGCCATCGTACCGCGCCAGATTGCTCGAGGCCTCGCTGGGGGCGATGATGTAATACGTCGCCACGCCGTATTTGCCATGCGGCATCGACAACTCGACGACCTTCGCCCCGAGCGATTCATAAACCTGAATCGCCTCGCGCACGGCCGATTCCACTTCGCCATCCAAGCCGGGGCCGAAATGCTCGCGCACCAACCCCAGCCGCAGCCCTTCGAGCGGCACGCGAACTGTTTCGGTGTACGGGGGCACCGGCGTCGGGATCGAAGTCGAATCGTGCGGATCGTGGCCGGCGATCACATCCAAGAGCAGCGCCGCGCCTTCGGCGCTGCGCGCCAGCGGGCCGATCTGGTCCAGGCTGCTGGCGAATGCGACTAGCCCGTAACGGCTCACTCGGCCATAGGTCGGTTTCAAACCCGTGACGCCGCAGAGACCCGCGGGCTGGCGGATCGAGCCGCCAGTGTCGGTGCCGATCGAGAGGGGCGCCATGCCGGCGGCGACGCAGGCCGCCGCCCCGCCGCTGGAGCCGCCGGGAATTCGCTCGAGGTCCCAGGGATTTCGCGTGGGAAAGAAGGCGGAATTCTCGTTCGAGCCCCCCATCGCGAATTCGTCGAGATTCGTGCGGCCAATGAAGACGGCGTCGGCCGCGCGCAGCTTGGCGACCACGGTCGCATCGTACGGCGGGCGGAAATTCTCGAGCATCCGCGAGCCGCAGGTCGTCAGCTCCCCCTTGGCGCACAGCAGATCTTTCACGGCGACCGGCAAGCCGCCCAAACGGCCAACCAATTTCTTCTCGCGGCGGCGACGGTCCACATCCGCCGCTTGCGCCAACGCCGCCTCGGCATCGCTCCGCAGAAAGGCCTTGACCAACGGGTCCCAGCGCGCGATCTCCTCGAGATACGCCCGAGTGACGTCGACCGATGTCACGTCACCGGCGTTCAATCTCGCCAGGAGTTCCGTCGCACTGGACTGAATCAGCGACATGGGATTCACCTGCGAAGGACAACGTCGCATCGTATAACCCGGAGCCAACGGCGATGAAAACGGCGGCACTCGGTCGCCGTTGGCTCCCGGCGAAGAACGCTTAACAAATCCGGCGGGGACTGTCCCCTTTTTGGGCCGTCCGCGGAGCAAAACGGGGACTGTCCCCTTCTCCCGGCAGATTTGTTAGTCGTCCCAAACAATCGCTCAATCACCTAGCACGGCGGGAACGAGATAGTATTCACCATCCTGATGCGGGGCGTTGCCCAGGGCCTCGGCGCGCGGGAGGCTGGGGCGCTCCTCGTCCGGTCGAAAGACATTCGTCAATTCCACGGCATGCGCCATCGGCTCGACATCGTCGGTGTTCAGCTCCGCCAATTGATCGACGTAGCCGACGATCGCCCCGAGTTGGGCAGTCATCTTGTCGAGTTCCTCGGGCGTGAGCCGCAAGCGGCCGAGCAGCGCCACTTTTTCCACATCTTCGCGAGTTAGGCTCATGGCAAATTCCTTCGGTCGGTCAATCGGAAGAAACGGCATGTGGCCGACGCTGCCAGCGTCCGCCACGGATGGTCAGGCAGAGCCTCGTCGTCAGCGCGGCCCCAGGCAGAGCCTGGGACCGAGAGCGCCGTGACGAATCAGACCTTGGCCGCGGTCTTTGGTTTATCCGCTTGAGAGAGCTTGAACGGCGCGTGGCGGACCAGCTTGGTGATCCGGCCGCTGCGAATGCATTGGGTGCACACCAGCTTGGTCGTACTCGTGCCATGGCCGACGGTCACCCGCAGCCGCTGCAAGTTCGGCTTGAACTTCCGGCGGGCGATCCCGGTGACCTTCGTGCCCACGCCCCCCAAGTATTTGGCCTTGCCGCGGGTCGTCACGGAGTTGCCCATCGCATGCCCTTTGCCGCAAATCTCACAATGTCGCGCCATCGCACCCCTCAGTTCGCTTTAACGTCTTACGGACAGCAAAGTTGGAAACCGTAAGTATATCGGTCGAGACCATCGATGCAAGTGCAAGGCGATGAGTAGAGTCGCTCCGGAATCTCAACTCTAAGAGTTGAGATTTCAAATCGAAGGGGGCCCCTGCCGGAGTTTTTCCGTCAAATTGGTATCGGTTTGCGGAAAAACTGGCCATAATGGAGGGTCAGGGTGCCGGCGGCTTGTCGCCGAGTCTTTTTAGAAGCGGAACTGAGTTCAACGATGTTCGATTGGCAGCGCTGGGAGCCGTCCGGCATCTGTCGGCACTTGCGCGCGGCGGCCATTTTCACGGCGCTGCTGCCGGGGGCGGCGCGCGCCGCGATCACGATCACAGCGCCGAGCATTTCGCTTCCCTACTCGACGTCGACTCAATCGGGCATATTCGAGGTGTGGGTGCAAAGCACCGCCTCGCCCCAGACGCAAGTGGGAGCATTCAACGTCGAAATCCAGCTCCCGTCTTTCTCGAGCGTGACGTTTCCGCAACCATCGCCGAACTCGGGCTCAAACACCACGCCGACGGTTCACCCCTATATCTTTCCCGGCCAATCGCCGACCGAGAAAGCTGTCAATTCGGGGCGAACGATTCAAGGAACTGACAACGCCGAGTCAACCGTTCCGACGCTCGGCGACGGGGCCGGGCTGCTCTCAGTGACTGCGTCGGTGCCGGCGGGGGCGACTGGCTTCTATCCGCTGACCTTCGTCGCCTATTCGCCTCCGCAAGACGTCGTCGGAACCGTGTTGTTTGACCAAAACAACTTGCCGATTGCGACCACCGATCAAAACGGGTCGATCACGATTCTGCCGCCCACGGCTTATTGGCGCGGCTCGGTTGACGCCAATTGGACGACCGACAATTTCCAGACCGGCGTGACCAATTGGACGATCGATTCGGCCGGCACGACGGATACCCACATCGCGCCGGGCGCATCGACGGATGTTTTCTTCATCGCCAGCGGCGCGGCAAACTTGAATACGACGCTCGGCGGCGATTTCTCGATCAAGGGGCTCGCGTTCACGTCGAACGCCACAACCTCCGTGACGATCGGCGGCGGCAACACGCTCACGATCGGCGCGGATGGTCTGACGGTGCAAGCCGGGTCGGCCGCCCATACGATCAATGCGGCGGTGTCGCTGGGCGGAAGTCAAACTTGGCGCGTAAGCAACGCGGCGGCATCGCCGCTCACGGTCGGAGGGACGCTGAGAATTCCCGCCTCGGCGACCTTGACGAAAACCGACGTCGGCACGCTAGTGATCGGCGGCGCCCCGACGTTTGGAAACAATAGTTCGTTGGCCGTCAACGGCGGCGCCGTCAAGTTCAACCTGACGACGGGGACCGCGACGATTGGAACCGGGGTGACGGCCACCCTCGCCGCCGGCGCGACGCTGGAACTGGCCGGCTCCGTTTCAGCGCTCGCCAACGGGGCGGCGCGAGTCAATGTGACGAACAGCAGCACTCTCGCTGGCGGAGGACTGCTGATATCGGGCACGAATCAACAATTGGGCGCCGTCACCGGCACTGGAAACCTTACGGTCGATGCCGGCAGCGATCTGACCGTGAATTCCATCGTGCAATCCGCGCTGATCATCGGCGGTACGTCCACGAGCAAGGCCACGGTCGCGATCCGCCCGAGCGATGCCTCGGGCAATCCCCTGGCCGACAGCCTGATCGGCTCGCTCGAACAATCGAGCCAGCCATTTGCGGCAGGCCTGACCGGCGGCGAAGGAACCGCTCTGCCGACTTCGGGCGCAGATTCTGCGGCGAGTATCTTTTCCGGAGCATCGAGCAGCAACTTTTCTTCCGCCGGCGGCTCCGTTCCCGAGCCTTCGACAGTTCTGCTGGCTCTCGTGGCTGCCGGCCTGTGGTTCTCCGCCAGGTTGCTCACAAAGAGCGCCTAACAAATCCGGCTGGGAGAAGGAGACAGTCCCCGTTTTGCTCCGGGGACTCCGCAAAAAGGGGACAGTCCCCGCCGGATTTGTTAGGCGCTCATCAAGAGCTAACCAACATCTCGGCGCACGCTCGCGAAATCTTAACGGGCGTCGGCTAGAACTTGCCGTGCCGGCACGCCTGCTAGGAGCCTATCCAAGAACCGCCTGCGGAGAGGGGGACCACAAAAGGGGACAGTCCCCGGCGGTTCTCGGATAGGCTCTAAGTCCCAGGCGCACCGACATTCGCCCCGAAGTCCATGCACCTCACGAGAAGGAGACGCTAGTGATGAGATTTACAACTTGCCTTGGATTGGTCGTTATCGCTTCCGCCCTCATGATCGCTCCCGCCTACGGCGGCACGATAACGCAATGGACGTTTGAGAATCAGCCGGTCACTGGCGCTCCCCCTTACAATAACAGCCCCACGCCGTCCACCGGCGTCGGCACGGCCAGTTCGATCGGCATGGATATTTATCCCACGCCCCAGGTGGGCGTGACCAGCGACGATATCTTGCAGGGCGCGACTGGAGACACTGGCGTCAACGGCAACGCGAATCTCAGTCAGATTTGGCGCGTCCGCGCTCAGGCCGGTCCCACCGGCGGCGCCGCCAATGGATGGTCAAGCCTCGCACCGATCGGCACTCAGGGGGCCGTATTCTCCGCGAGCACCGTCGGCGTCAAGGGTCCGATCAACGTCGGCTTCGATTGGTATGCGACCAATCAGGGCGAGGCCAATCTGCAACTGAGATACACTGATAACGGCATCACTTTTACTAACCTGCCGATCACCCTGAACGCGTCCGACGCCGGTCTGGCCGCGTTGAACAACGTTACTTCGCCCAACACGGTGATCGGATCGTATGTCAGCATAACAGGCGGCGCGGGGCAGGGCTGGTTCCCCGGCTTAGCCGCGACGATCAACGACCCTCTAGCGGCAGGCAATCCGAACTTCGCGATTGAAATGGTGAACGCATCCACCGGCGCGGACAATATCAGCGCCAAAGGAACGCCCCTGAATAACAACTCCGGCAACTGGCGATTCGACAACGTCACGATCAGCGCCGCCGTTCCGGAGCCATCGACGATAGCGTTGGCGGCCTTGTCGCTGGTCGGCCTTTCGGTGTCGTTCCTGAAGCGGCGATCTTGATCCGGGCAGTTTCTGTTTTCTTTCACTCGAAGGACAGTTTTCTCCCGCAATTCGAGCCTGAAGCAAGCCACGCCGTGCATTCATGCACGGCGTGGCTCTTCTTTTGGGACGATGGCGGCGGCCGGCCCAGTCGATCGCTTATCTTCGCAGAATGCCCCGACGGTTGCGGCTCGCTTGACGTAAGTTGCAACCGACTGCGGAGATCGATCTCGCGGCCATATCTCATCGACTCCTAACAAATCTCTCGCGGGCCGCTGAATAAATCCTAACCATCGTCCTCTACAACCTTGCTATCACGCGGCCCGGAAAAGAAACGCTA
>DASZFO010000027.1 GCA_035939775.1 Pirellulales bacterium
TCGATTCTTGGGTCTGCTAAATAATCCATATCAGGCGATCGCTGTGCTCGGCGGTCCTAAAAAACGGACTGGGAGGAATAAATGAAATACCGTATTTCAAGAATTCAGGCGGTCATGGTTGCAGGCGCCATCACCGCCCCCTTCCATTATTCTCGCTCAATGCCGTGGCACAAATCGCAGTGTCGTCAAATGACGGCAAGGTTGTCCTCAACAACGGCACCGTCTCGGTGCCTGCGAACCCCGTCGACGACACCGTCACTATAATCAACCTCGGCGTTTCGCCGCCAAAGATCATTGCCGAGTTCAAGGCGCCGTCGAGCGTAGTCGGCCCGCCGCAAAACGTGGCCGTTGCGCCTGATGAATCCTTCGCGCTGGTCGCTTCGAATATGAAGCTCGATCCAGCCGATCCGAAAAAGCAGGTACCCGATAACCGCGTTTCAGTAATCGATCTCAAGGCCAGCCCGCCGGCCGTGATCGCCACGCTTGAGGCGGGCCTGGGAGCGACCGGAACAGCGATCAACCGAGCGGGTACCGCTGGCCCTGGTGGCCAATCGCAACGAAGGCACCGTCTCCATCTTTACGATCGCTGGCAACAAATTGAGCGCCGCTGGAAAAGTCGATTTTGGCGATCCGAAATCGGGTCCAAGCGCTGTGGCTTTCACGGCCGACGGCAAGACCGCCCTCGTTACTCGAGACGGCGATCATCGGATTTCGGTTCTCTCAGTTGACGGCAGCAAGGTTACCGATTCCAAGCGGGTCATGACTGGCGGCTTCCGGCCCTACGCGGTCGAAGTCAGCCCCAAAGGCGACATCGCGGTCGTCGGCAATCAGGGCGCTAACGCCGGCGACATCATGCCGGTGAATGTCATCGATCTGGGCGGAAAAGCGCCGCGCATCGTCAGCACCGTGGACGTTGGGCAATACGTCGAAGGCTTGGCGTTTTCAGACGATGGCAACTATCTGGCGATGATCCCGCAAAACGGCTCGAATCTGGCGCCGAGCCATCCGTTCTACAACGATAACGGTCTGCTCGTCGTTTTCAGCGTCAAGGGAACCACGCTGACCAAGGTGGCAGAGGTTAAAATCGGGCAATGGCCGCAGGATGTGGCCTGGAGCCGTGACGGCAAGACTTTGCTGGCGCAAAGCATGGTGGACAATGCGCTCGCCGTCGTCAGTTTCGATGGCAAGAGCCTAAAGGTGACCGGCCAACTCAAAGTCACCGGCGGCCCCGACGGCATTCCGCACCGCCGGGCATTGAGGTGAACTAAAGCATGATCCCGAAAAACTTGCCCTCGGACTTGATCCGTGGGTGGTTGCCGGTTTCCCGCCTGCGCGGAGCTTGGTAATCGTTTGAACTTTCGTCTGATGCTTCGGCGGGCCAACGGGTCCGGCCCGAAGTGGCCGGCCCGATGACAAGCTCCGCCAGGTCGGAAAAGATCATGCGAAAAGCTAGAGCGGGATGATGGTTCGACGAGATCTCATCCCGCTCGGGGAGTCCGTTATCGGGAGAAAAATAAATCTAACTCGGACATCGGGATTCGTGGCTTTGACCCGAACCGGACATCGGCCGGCCGCCAAAATCTTCGCGCTCTGAAATCACGCACGCCCACTTCCAGTGAGCCGGTTTGACCCGCTACGATGCTTCGTCCTGAGCATAGGGAGCGGCAATGAGACGGCGCGAGCTTATCCAAGCGATTGCAGCCTCCGCCTTTACTTGGCCGCTCGCAGCGCACGCGCAGCAGCCCACGATTCCGATGATTGGATTATTGCAAATCGGGACACCATCCGGCTACGACCTCTCGGGATTCCGTCAGGGGCTGAAAGACGCGGGCTATGTCGAGGGCCAGAACCTGGCGATTGAGTATCGCTTCGCGAATGACGATCCATCCCGTCTATCGGAGCTGGCCTCGGATTTGGTGCGCCGTCAGGTGCGCGTGATCGCGGCCGTGGCCAGCGGGCTCGCAGCTCGGGCAGCGAAAGATGCGACCAATACCATTCCGATCGTTTTCGGTTATGGAGCCGACCCAATCAAACAAGGTCTTGTCGCCAACCTCAATCGGCCAGGCGGTAATGTCACCGGGATCATCTCGCTCGCCAACGAGCTTTACGGTAAGCAACTCGGAATCCTGCACGAATTGCTGCCGCAAGCGGCTCATTTTGCCGTCCTCGCCAATCCTAAAGGCACGTCGATTTACGAATCCATCGTTAAGAACTCGCAAGCTGCCGCTTCTGCGATCGGCCAGACAATCGAAATTCTGAACGCCAGCACCGACGGCGAGATCGACGCGGTCTTTATGCGCCTTGGCGATGAAAAAAGCGCGCAGGGTCTATTAGTCACCAACGACCCATTTTACATTGCGCGGCGCGTTCAACTGGCCATTCTGGCGGCGCGCTATGCGGTGCCTGCGATCTATCCGTTCCGTGAAATGGCCGAAGTCGGCGGTTTGTTGAGCTACGGCCCCAATCTTGCCGAACGAGACCGCCAAACCGGGCTCTATGTCGGCCGTATTCTCAAGGGGGAGAAGCCGGCCGATCTGCCCGTACAACAGATGAGCAAATTCGAGTTGGTCATCAATCTGAAAACCGCCAAGGCACTCGGTTTGAGCGTCCCCAATTCAATGCAGTTGCTCGCAGATGCCGTAATCGAATAAAGACCGGCGACTTCTGGGTAATGGCCCAAAGCAGACGCGCCCGCCATTAGCATTCGTGTCCGTTATCGGGGGCTTTCTGCCGCGCTGGCCGTGTTGTCGCGAGGCAGTTGATGACCCTAAGCTGGCTCTCAGCGAACCGCTGCTCGATCACCTCGTCGGCGCGTGCGCCGTTGGGAATGGTGTTCAAGGAGCTTCGGCGTCACGATCCTGCGCGTCCTGAAGGTCACGAGGATCAATAGCTATCATCTCGACCGAGGAAGAATTTTGGGAATCTGCCGGTACGAAGATCATTGTAGCAACGCGACGATAAACGGGAAATGACAATTCTTCGATGAGTTCTTCGTCCGTTGTGACCTTATACTGTCCGGCTGCCAATACCCGATC
>DASZFO010000028.1 GCA_035939775.1 Pirellulales bacterium
CGACGCCAATCCCCCCGAACCTGAATCGCCCGTGTCGCGAAGGACCGCGCCGAAATTGTGAAACTGATGGAGCGCATCGCCAAATTGAAAATAGTTCAGCAGCAGGACCAGCGATGCGGTCGCGGTTGCCGCGAATCCCAGAATCGCGATCTCGCCGATTCGTTTCAGTAACCCCTGGCGCGCGGGCGGCAAGGGAGGGGGGCGCAGCAGCAGGCATATTGAAAAAGGGATCGAGATCATCGCGTAATAGTCTTTAATGCCGATCAACGCGCCGATCAATGCTCCCGCGGCCACCAATCGGTAGAGGCGGCCCATTGCCAGAAAATCCAGGAGCAGCAAAGTCGACAGGAGTGTGAGGGGAACGGCGAGGCTGTCCGGGGTGACCATCACGTCATAACGCAGATTGATAAAGTAGGTCGCTTGAATCGCCGCGGCCACCAGCGCGGCGGCCGGTCCGAAGACGCGCCGCGCGATGACCGACACCAGCACGATGCTGGCCGCGGCGAAGAGGAACATCAGCACCGCCGTCCATTCCAGATTCATCTCCCAAAGTCGCCCCCAAGAATTGATCGTCCATCCCCAGAGTATTCGCGTCGTATATACATACCGAACCGGCAGCGGCACCGCTCCCGAGAGTTGTCGAGCGAATACGATGTAGTGCTGCTCGTCGGAGTTGGTGGCCAGATTGAAATGGAAAAGCCGACCGAACATCCCGACGACAACAATCAGCAGCAATGTGCCGATGTAGCGCCGCGACGTCATCGATCTTGATCCCGCGCGCGCCGATGCATCAAAAACCGGCAGCCCGATCGCCCCTGAGATTGGTTTAGCCTGCATGAATCCGAGTATAGGCAGGAGAAGTCCATTCCGGAAGCTGAGGGCAAGTACCAGCCTCGATGTCTCGGGAATTGTTCCGGCCAACAAGCGTTGACAGCCATGTCGATCAACTCTAGGTTGATGGTTGGTGATCTCCTCATGCGCAATGTTCTTTGCGCCGTTTTGTGTCGCCGACGTTACAAAGGCAACCTCAATGTCAGGCAATGGACTCAAGGTCGGTCCGTCGTCGCGATCCGTGTGCAAGGCGCTCCGCTTGACGTTGCTCGGGATTTGTTTGGCTGCGATGGCGAGTTCCACTGCGCGAGGGGCCAATTTCGACGTCCGCGGTTTGCCTAGCCTGCGATGGTGGGCCAATGCCGTGGATTCGCTGTTGGCGCAGAATCCCGACGGAACTGGCACGGTCGGCAGCGGCGATCCGGTCGGGTTCATTTCCGACCTGTCCGGCAACGGGCACAACGCCGTGATGGGCAATGCTTTCATTGCGAATGGAGATAGCTTTCGGCCACTTTTCGAGACGAACTTGCTCAGCGGCAGCCCGGGCATTTTGTTCGACGGCATGAACGAGTTTTCCAGCTTGCAAAGCTCGTTGTTCAATGGAGCGTCGTCGCTCACCGTGGCCTTCGCCATCGGGGCCGCCAATTCCAGTCCGTCGAGTCAGTACATCTTCGGTTCCAATACGGCGACCGTTGGTTTTCTGAATTCCGGCGGTCCGTATGCCGGGGTGCAATTGAACAACGGACAGTCGATCGGCTTATTCCCGACGATGGGGTTCGGAATGAACAGCGCGCAGGGAAGCGACATAATGATGACCATGATCGCGCGGTTTCAGCCCGACGGCGAATCCGACTTTTGGGAGAATGGCGTCTTGGTAGGTTCGACACTCGCCAACTTCGCGAATGCATTCATTCAATCGCCGACGGTGAAATTGCTCGGCAATTCTAATTACGCAACCGCGACTAGCGCTAGCAGCGTCACCGCGTCCAGCTCGACGGGCGTCAAGTTCTACTTTCTCGAAGGCCTGGCGGCGACCTCCGCCCTGTCCAATGCGCAGGTGTCGCAGCTCAACAACTATTTTTTGCAAAAATGGCCGGGCGTGGAGGAAGTTTCCTATTCGCCGAACCTGTATTGGGACAAATCGCAGAACTCGCAGCGGGCCGTCGCCACGACCATCAACGCGGGGCACATCCAGGGAGTGGCCGTCGGCGACAACGAGCGGTTCGTCTTTCATTCGGGGATGATCGAGGAGTACGACAACAACTGGCGGTTGATCACCAACAATCAGGCGATTTCGATGGGCATCGTTTCGCCCGGCACCCCATTTCATTGCGGCGACGGCGACTATGCCCAAGGAAAGATTTTTGCACCGCTCGAGCAGGATCTCAACGGCGCCGGGGCAACCATCGGCGTGTACGATGCGACAAAGCCCGGGCTGCCATTGATCGCCTCCAGGAACATTTCCACTCCGCAACATGAAATGTCGGCACTCGCCGTTGTGCCGACGGCGGGGGCTAACGGCATCGTTTATGTCTCATCATTCGAGGCCAATTCCGGCGGCGGACAACTCTGGATGTACGATTACGCCGGCGGAAATGTAACCTCCCCAGCGTTCGGCAACTTCATCGGGACGCTGCAAATCCCGGCTTCGGTGCAAGAGATTCAAGGGGTCGAGTGGAAGGCGCCATACTTCTACTTTAGCGACGGCCAGAACTCGACCATCCAGCGCGTCCTCTATCAAAATGGCGCGCTAGCCGCGCAGGCTCAATTGGTTTGGACCGCGCCGACGACGGTGCAAGGTCTCGGCTTCGATGGCGCGAACTTGCTGCAAGTCCTTCAGTCGGGAAGCAGCACGGAATACGCTTTTACCCTAACAAGTTCTAAGTTCAACACGATCTCCACGACCGGCTTCGGCTCTTGGAATTTGAGCGGCGACGGCAGCTACGGCGGCAATCTTGGTTTCGATCCCATCGTTCCCAATGGCGCGGGATCGACGGCCTATTTCGGCGGCGGCACGACCAACACCGTCACGACGCCGACGGTGAGTGTCACCGTGGACGCGGCGTACACCGTCGGCTCGCTCGTCTTCAATCCGACGAATGGAACGAGCTACACGCTGGCGAGCGACGGCGTGATCGGGCACGGCCTGACGCTCGATAGCGGCAATGGCGGCGGTGCAAGCGTGACGGTTTCCACCGGCAATCATGCGATTTCGGCGAATCTCGTGCTTGCCGATCCAGGCGGGCATACGTTCAATATCGCTTCCGGCAGCGCGCTGACGGTCTCGGGCGTCGTGAGCGAGAGTGGCGGCAGCCGAAGCCTGAATCTGACCGGCGGCGGCACGTTGACTTTCGCCAATGCAAACAGCTACAGCGGCGGCACGATGGTTAACGGCGGCACACTGCAAACCTTCGCCAGCGGCGCGCTCGGCAGCGGGCCGCTGACGCTTAACGCCGCGGCGGGCGCCACTTCGGCGCTCGTTCTCGGCGGCAGCGAAACTGTGAGCGGACTATCGGGAACAGTCGCGCCGACCGGCGCCGCGATCGTCAACATCGCTGCCGGCGCAGCGCTCACGGTGAATCAGCCGACGAACACGACGTTCCAAGGCACTTTGATAATCTCCGGCACGTTCACCAGGGCGGGCAATGGCACGCTCGAATTGAATGGTCCGGACGTCTCGCTGCTCGGCGGCACGATCCAATTGACCGACGGCGGCGCGCTGCGATTGAATGAGTCGACCGGCGCGGCGACGATCACCGGCGGCGCCAATGTGCAGGTGACCGGCTCGGCGACGCTCGAGTTAGCTGGGTCGGTGTCCGCGCTCTCGTCGAATGTTTCCGCCGTTAGTCGCGCGGCAATCGTCAACAACAGCGCGGCCCCGGCCGGCGTCCTCGTCTCCGGCACGAACCAGCAGGTCGGCGGCATCGACGGCTCGGGCAACGTCGTTGTGGACGCCGGCAGCGATTTGACCGCCGACCATATTGTCCAAAATGCGCTGGTGATTGGCGGCGCGCCCGGCAGCCCCGCGACGGTGACGATCGCGGCGTCCGATTCCAACGGCAATTCGTTGAGCGAGGCGGATTCGACGACGACGATGAATAGCGGCTTTACATTGGCAGGCTCGCTTGCATCGGCTGCCTCGAACCCAGCGGATTCCTCGCTCTCGACGAAAGCCGTTTCGTCCGCGGAATCCCTTTCCGAGCTGGCCTCGCCGCACCGCTTGACCGAGTTGCGGCTCGCAATGGCTGAGGGTCATTCGGGCGGGAGCGGAAATCTGAATTCTGTTCCCGAACCCTCGGCAATCGCGCTGACGGCGGCGGCCGTGCTGCCGACCGTAGCCATGCTCCGACGCCGACTCCGCAAGCGGCGAGTCAGTCTTTGAATCGTCGGGCGGGGCGCAATCTGAAGGGCACTCGATGACGCGGCGCACTAAATCCGTTATGGTGAACGCAAGCGGTTATATGCTCGCGAGGCGTCTGGCGCGGGGATTCTTCGCATTCGCCGCTGAGAATGTGCGTTCAGTGCCTATCCGAGAACCGTCCGCGGAGAGGGGGACAGTCCCCTTTGGTTCCGAAGACTGCACAAAAGGGGACAGTCCCCGACGGTTCTCGCGCGGCTCGACGTCCTCGAACCTCGCGATCATCGCCGATGAACTCTTTTTCGATTCTCATGCCGCGCGGAGGAGCCAGTCTGATCGCTCTCTGGCTGGCGGCGTGCCTTGGCTGGGCAAGTCCAGCACAGGCCGGCGGCGGGCCAGAGAACCTGTTTCTGGTGGTGAATTCGCATAGCCAGAATTCGCTGACGCTGGCGAATCACTATGTCAGGATGCGGCGAATTCCGCCGGGTAATGTCTGCTATCTCGATTGGGATGGCAGTCTTTACGGCACCGACATCGAGACGTTTCGCCGGAAATTGCTCGCCCCTGCCCTGCAATCGATCACGGAGCGGGGGCTCTCGAACCAGATCGACTACCTCGTTTATTCGTGTGACTTTCCGACGGGGATCGACTTCGCCGGCGATTTGCCAGCCGGAGAGCATGGCAACCAGACCCCCACCGGATCGATCACCGGCCTGACGTATTTCTTTCAGCTCGCGCTCAATCGCCTGCCGCTCTACGTCGGGTTAACGGCCAATCATTACATGCGCCCGTCCGATACGAAGCCGGGCGTCGCGCCGTCGCATGGTTTCCGAAGCTGGTACGGCTGGGGACCAAACGGCGAATTGCTCGAATCGGGGGGCAGCCGCTATCTGCTCTCGACGATTCTGGCCGTCACCAACGGCCGCGGCAATACGCCTCCCGAGGCGCTCGCCTACCTGCGGCGGGCCGCCGAGGCCGACGGCTCCGCCCCCAAGGGAACGATCTTTTACCTGGAGAATTCCGACGTCCGCTCGACCACCCGAGCGCCGAAGTTCGATGCCGCGGTCGCCGATCTCAAGCAGCTCGGGATCGCGGCGGAAATCCTCGACGGCGTCGTTCCGTTACGAAAGAAAGACGTTGCCGGCGCAATGCTTGGCTCGGCCACAGTTCCCTGGCAAGACTCGCGGAGCAAAATACTGCCGGGGGCGATCGTCGAAAACTTCACGAGCTTCGGCGGAGTGTTCGCGAAAGACGCCGGGCAAACGCCGCTGACCGATTTTCTCCGCTACGGCGCCGCCGGCTCGAGCGGCACTGTGGCCGAGCCGTATGCCATTCCAAACAAATTCCCGGCCCCGGCGATCCAGGTGCATTACGCCCGCGGCTGCTCGCTCGCCGAGGCGTTTTATCAGTCGGTCTGGGGACCCTATCAGTTGTTGATCGTCGGCGATCCGCTTTGCCGTCCCTGGGCTACGATCCCCGCGGTGACGGTCGCCGGCGTCGAGCGCGGGGCGATCGTCAAGGGGCAAATCGAGTTGCAGCCGGCGGCCCAATTCCCGGCCGGCCATCGGGCGGACCATTTTGAGCTGTTCGTCAACGGGATGCGGATTGATCGTTGCGATGCGGGCGGCAAGCTGAAGCTCGATACGACCGAAGTAGCCGACGGCTATTCGGAGCTGCGCGTCGTGGCCATCGAGGCCGGACCGATCGAAACGCAGGGAGAGGTCATTTTGTCGATCGTCGTCAACAACCTGGGACTGACAATTGAAGCGACGGCCTCGGCAGAAAGGGTTATCGCAGGGGCGCCGTTTTCGATCGCCGTGAAAGCGCCAAACGCGGCTTCCGTCGCCCTTTATCAGCAAAGTCAACTTGTCGGCACGATCGCCGGCGACTCCGGCGAACTGGCGATCGACACGGCCAAATTGGGCGAGGGACCGGTCGTCTTTCGGGCCGTGGGCCGATCCGGCGGCGCGCCGCCGGGGCGCGTTCTTTCGCGGCCGATTTATGTGGAGATCGAAGCCAATGGGAAATGATCCACCGAAAAAAGTAGTGTGTGTCGAGCGCAGCGCTGACGCACCGCCAGCGCTCGGTGCGTCAGCGCTGCGCTCGACGCACCCTACAGGCTTCGGCGCGCACGAAGAGTTTATGCGGCTGGCGCTCGGCGAAGCGCGGCGGGCCCTCGATGAAAACGAAGTGCCCGTCGGAGCGGTGATCGCGTGCGGCGGGCGCGTGATTGCCGCAGCGCACAACCAGCGCGAGCAGTTGCACGATCCGACCGCTCATGCCGAAATGATCGCCATCACCCAGGCGGCCGAAGCGCTGGCGAGTTGGCGGCTGGAAGGCTGCACGCTGTACGTCACGCTCGAGCCCTGCCCGATGTGCGCCGGGGCGATCGTTCAAGCCAGAATTCCGCGCGTCGTCTATGGAGCGACCGATCCGAAGGCGGGGGCCGTGCAGACGCTCTACGAGCTGCTAAGCGACAAACGGCTCAACCATCAAGCCGAAATCGTCGCCGGCATCCTATCCGAGCCATGCGGTGAACTGCTTTCGCGGTTCTTTCAGCAGCAACGGGCGCTGGGGAAGAAGTAGCGGTCCGCCGGCTCCGCCCAAGGGCCCGATTGAGCCCAGCCCAATTCTCGATACTTTACCGCTGTCAAGCCGCCAATGGCATGTGGACGCACTGCCTATTGATAATCCGCGTCATTGCCGATGTACGGCTGGTTGCCGTTATTCGCGGTGATCCACGTTGACGCGGCGATTCCGTTGGGATCGGGTACAGAGGGATTCGCACTCATCAAGTAGATATAGGTTTTGTATTGGATCTCTTGGCGGAGAAAATGAACGCTGCCGTCGCACATCACGTAACAGGCGCCGCCCGGATGATTACTCGCAGGGCGAGCGAAATCCATTCCCGCCGGTGTCCCACTTGAGTCGACGGGAACATTCGTAAAGCCAGAGGTGTTCGGTTTGTAGTTTGTCCCATTACTTGACTTCCAGCCGTTGATCGTCTGGACGCCCGTCGGGGCGTTGGTCATCTGCCAGCAAAACCCGGTGAGTTGCTCGGCACTATAGGCCACGGAAGGACGTCCATTTGTTACTTTCCCGGTGACGTCTGCGGGCTGCCAAGTCATATCCGGCAACATATTCTCGCTGGCCAGTATGGTCGTGGTTTGGCCTTTATGAGTACCAATCGTGTCGAACGTCTGACGTACGGTGAGCGAAGCAAGCGCCGCGCCGGTCGCGCCGCCGAGGTAGTGGTCAAAGCAAACCCCGTTCGCGGCCAAGTCCGGCGGAGTCTTGGTCGAATCGTCCGGACGCCCGCAGTTTACGACATAAGACAAACTCGGACCATTCTGGGTGAGCGGCGGATTGCTCGGGCAAACCATCTGGCCCCAATAGACGCTTGCCATTTGACTCTGCGCAGTCGATCCTTGCACACCGCGCCAAGCATCGAGGTACGACTGGTGTTCGAGGTATGGTGCAATGATCAGCACCCAAGAAGTTGGAATCAGTTTCCCAGTGTTCACATCGACCGTCGATTCGAGGTAGCCCGGCAGTGTCTTGTCTTGGAAAAACTGGAATGCGATTCCGATTTGTCTTAAGCGATTCTGGCAATCGGCCCGACGGGCCGACTCGCGGGCGGAGTTGACCGCCGGCAACAGCAGGGCCATGAGCATGCCGATGATCGTGATCACCACCAACAACTCGACGAGGGTGAACGCGGAGCGCCTGGAACGTGCCATTGCAGTGTCTCCTCTGCCGCGAGCCGGAGAGTCCGGCCCTGTGTGAAAAGCCCCCGTCCTGACGCCCTTATTCTGACATATCCGCCAGTCCCGGTCCAGCTTGCACCGTGAAATTCTTGACGGCTGTTGGGTAGCGATCCGGGTAATTGATTACGCCGGACGGGAAAGCCGTCGAAGCCCCAGGCCGGCGAGGCCTAGCGCCGCAGCCGCCGCCAAGGCCATGCTCGACGGCTCGGGCACAGTGCCGCCGGCCGATGTCGACACGGAGCCGGCGCCGTTGAGTAAGGGCGACTGGCTGACGCTGGTCGCGGACAGCGGCGGATTGAAGAGCGAACTAAAGGCCGAATCGGATGAATCCGTTAGCGCCGTCAATGGCGAGCGATCGAGCGATGCGGGAGAAGATGTTCCGTTCGGTCCAGACGCCGCGATTGTCAGCGTGGCCGGGCGGCCGGGGGCGCCGCCGATCACGAGCGAATTCTGGACGATGCTGCTGGCCGTCAGATTGCTGCCGGCGTTGATGACCGTATTGCCCGTGCCGCTGATCGCCCCGACTTGTTGATTGGTTCCCGTGACCAGCAGCCCTCCGCCCGCGGCTTGACTGTTGTTGGCGATATTGACGGCATTGGCGCCGGACGACAGGGCAGACACCGTTCCAGCCAACTGCAACGTGGCGCCCGGGCCCGCGGTCGCGGTAACGCCCGTGCCGACGGTCGCCGATCCGGATGTGAGGTTGAGCAACAACGTGCCGCCATTGACCTGAAGGTTGCTATTGGCGGCAAGCGTTGGATTGCCGTCGATCTCAAGCGTCCCGGCGCCCAATTTGATAACCGTACCGGAGTTGATGATCGAGCCGCCAAAAGTCGTGTTGACGGCTTGGTTGACCGTCAGCGTGTCGCCCCCGGCAATCGCGATGCTGGCCGAGCCACTCGACGCGACGGTTCCCGCAAGACTACTGACGGTCTGACCCTGAGTCGAACCGAGAATCAATGCCGAACTGACACCCGACGCGGCGCTCACAACCACGGCGCTCGAAGGGTCGCCGAGCACGCTGGTGGAGAGCGTCCCGCCCGTGACCGTGATCCCGCCGGTATAGGAATTGGCGGCATTGAGGCTCAACCATCCGTTCCCAGACTTGATCAAAGAGCCGCTGCCGGAGATCGCGGTGGTGACTGACGTATTGCCGGCGCCGGAGAAGATCAGTGGATTACCGCCGTTGGTAATCCCGCCGGAGAGTGTCAGAATCGCCCCGGGGGCTGCGGAATTGATCGTCGCTCCTCCGCTGGCGATCGTGATCGGGCCGGAATATGAGTTGTTGCCGCCGACGCTATTGAGCGCTCCGGCCGGATTGGCAGCCAGACCGGCGCCGCTGAGCGTGAGCGGGATCGCACCGATCGCCACGTTGCCTTGCAGCTCCAGCGCGGCGCCAGAGTTGACGGTGACGACCGACGACGTCCCCAGAGCGCCGCCATTTTGCACGTTGATTCGGCCGGCATTGATGTAAACCGGTCCTGTGAAGCTGTTGCTGCCCAAAAGCGTGACGCTGCCGGTGCCAAGTTTCGTGATGCCGGTAGCGCCGCCGATTCCCATCGCGCCGCTATCGGAGAGCGAATAGTTGACCGCGCTGTTGTTGAACGTCACCGAGATTGGCGATACGCCGAGGGACTGGATCGCGACGGCGGTCGTCGTGATTCTAGAATTGCCGTTGGCGGCGTTCTGATCGCCGAAGACAACGGACGTTCCGTCGCGATATGAGCCGAATTGACCGGGCGAATTCGGATTCGCCAAGAGGTTCGTACCGCCGGCCCAGTTCATCGAGATCGTGTCCCAGGTTGCATTCGTCGGACCGCTGCCGGCCGTTTGACCGGTCCACGTGAACGGATTGACCACAGGCGTGATTGCACTGCGATATTGCGAAAGATCGGCGACGACGCTGGTGTTTCCAAAAACGGCGGTATATGCAGGCTGCCCGTAATCGGTTCCTTGCGCAATCATGACTCCGGCCAACTCCCAGCCTGCGACCGGATCTTTATAAAACACGCCGCCCCCTGAATCACCCAGGATGGCTTGGGCCTCATTCGCGCCAAACGTTGGTTGACCCGGGGCGTAGGTTGGATCGTTGAACGTCGTATAGAACGAATTCGTGTTGTTGATGAATTGGCTGCCCTGCGTAACGGCGCTTTGTCCCCAGCGGATCGCGTGGTTTGATGTCGAAAACCCGGAGGCTTGGTAAGTGCCGGCAAGAGCGCTGCCCGACCACGACGGAAGCGGATTCACCGAGCCGCCGCCCGCCGTTGTCACCCAGGTCCAACTGGTGCTTCCATTCGTGGGCACGGTGACGGTCCAGTATTGCTGTCCAGCGTTACTCAACCCGTTGCCAATCATCGTCAGGCTCGATCCGTTGGACAGAATGTTGCCGTTGATTTTCAGCGGGGCCAGGCCCGGATCGCCATTGATTTGAAAGAGCTTCAGGTCGGCGCCGGCGAATGGCGAACTGACGACTTGAGTTACCTGGTAGTATTGGCCGTTGACCGCAAGCCCGCCAAAGGTATTCGAGAGAGTGACATGACCAGCGGTCAGGCACCAGCCATTTCCGAGATATGTGACCGACGCCCCGCCGGTGCTGCTGGTTCCAACGTAGGCAAAACCAGGATCATCCGTCGGCGCGGAGATATTCCCGTTGCCGCCGGCGATGACGACGGCCGGCAAGCGATTAGGCAACAGAGTCATCCCGACGCCGACCATCAATGCTAGCGGGCGCAACCAAAGTGGGAGCAATCGCGGGGCCATTTGGCCTCTTGTTTACAGAAAAGTGTCAGTGGATCGGAGCGAGCGTCAAAACGGGCCGAACGTGGGCGGCTGACGATCCCTGAAAAACCAAGCCGCGATATGCGAATTAATATTGGGAGGGCGCGAACGAGAATTCGTTAGCGTCTCTAGCCCGATAATACCCGCACCCCGGCAAATCGCAAAGAGATTTTTTGCTCCATTGCCGGGATTTCTGTCCGGCCTGGGCAAACCTGCGGGTTTCCGCAATTGGCGTCTTCGGATCGCGGAATTCCGCGTCGATCCAAACTCCGGTGTAGCTCCCGCGGAGTGGGTCGTTTTATTCCAACGAAATCGGAATAACCGAGATCCGCGCTCCCGAACAACCCAGTTCTAAAAAAAGTGATTTGACATCCGCAACGAGCCCGCTTATCGTGAAACTTATGCTGGTGGTTGCGGCGACTCGAGGCAGGCAAATGAGGGACCCCTGTTCGACGCTGCCGCATTGGCCGCCGACATGCTGGCCGCGGTATCTATGCCAGCGGCGTGTCGGATTGGCTCTCTGTGGGCATCCAGCCAGCAATTGGTGGTGAAAATGGCGAGCTTGCGACCGAGGGTCTTCCACGCTGAAGACCTCCCGAAGGCAAGTGCCGGTTTCATCGCCAAGTCGGTTCTCGCAGCGCCGGGGCGTCAGGGAGCGTGCCGCGGCTGCCCGTGATCCAATTCCAAGCCCTATTCGTCGCCCGAGAAGCGGCGTGTTTCGCAACGGCGTCGGCAGAAGCACACGACAGTCATCAGGTGGGCGATTCCGCGGCACGTAGTTTAGATTCCCTCGATCTTCGAGCGGCAGCTATTGCATCCGATGTCCGTCAACTCGAATTGCCTACCACGGGGAAGCGCGATGGATAAATCGATCAGCGTAAAGGACTGCTTGCGGCTATTTTACCCCGTGGTAGTGCTCGTCGCCGCGATTGATGTGCTGCTCTGGGCGCATTGGAATTCGCTGGTCATGACGGCTCATTTTTGGGATAACGACAAGTATTCTCACGGGTATTTGGTGCCCATCATCGCCGCCGGACTGCTTTGTTGGTGGCGGGATTGGAACGTGGAAATAGTCAAGCCCGTGGCAATCGCCGGGGCAATCTTGACGGGCATCGGCGCGCTACTCTGCATCCTGCCGTTTGTCGCGCCAGACTTGACGATGACGATCGCCAACTCTCTCGGCAAAACCGTGCTGGAAGGAATCGGAGTGAGCTTGTCGGTTGCCGGCGCGTTCTTGATCATTCAACCGCAAATCGATTTTGCGCACGTTCCCCTAGCCGACCGCTGGATCGGCTTTGGGATTCTGATGGCTGCCGAGGCGTTGCGAGTCTACGCGACCCACGTCTATATTTCGACCGCTGAATTCTTTTCGTTCATTCCCGCGCTCGCCGGCGTATTTGTAATGACCGGCGGGCTCAAGATGATTCGATGGGCGGGCTGGGCGATCGTGTTCTTGGTTTTCATGTTGCCCCTGCCTGGCTGGTTGGACAAAAACCTTTCCGGCAAGTTACAGGCAAGGGCCACGAGCGCGAGCACGTTCATGCTGCAGACCTTCGGCTTGCAGGCCCGCCACGAAGGCAACGACATCTATATCGGCGGCGACGACGTGCCGTTGAAGGTCGAGCCGGCGTGCAGCGGGCTACGGATGTTGACCATCTTCGGGGCTTTGTCATTCGCGGTGGTTCTGCTGTGCGAGCGTCCGCTCTGGCAGCGCTTGGTCATTTTGGCGAGTTGGATTCCGATTGCACTAGCGGTGAATATCGCGCGGATCACGTTGACGGGCGTGCTATTCAACATCTTTCCGAAGGACCTGGAGAACCTGCGCCACTTCATCCATGGAATGTGGGGCTTTGTGATGATGCCGATGGCGCTGGGCCTGATGTTCTTGGAGTTCAAGATCCTTTCGAATCTGGTTATTGAGGACGACGACGACTTGGTGACGCCAATGCAGTTCAATATTCCGAAGAAAGCCCCGAAATCGGAAATGGTGGGAATCGCCGGAAATAAAGTGCCGGCGAATCCCGCGGCCATCCCGACAACCGGAAACGGGATCGCTGCCAACGGCGGCGCTCGGACCGGCCCGGCAGCGAAGAAACCGCCGCGCGAGCGCGCATCGAATTCGTGACCTTCGGGGAGCATCCATATCAAATGGGGTGATGCGGCAGCGTCGGCGGCCGGGGATGTAGCAAGAAATCAACCACAAAGCGGCAGGGCGATTGGCAGCACGCCGCGGGTAAGTCGAGTGAACGATTTGATTTACGACGGAGTGACGGACGTGGATGTCCGGCTGGTCTAAGAGTTGCGTTTTCCCGGAGTCTCGGATGACGTCCGCGGTCACGCCCCATCTCATTTTTCAGGGAGACTTCGCAGGTGTTCCCCCCTTCGGACAGCAATTCGCTTGATAATTCGAACGACGACGCCAATGGCAAGGGAAATCCTGCCTCGATGGGCGACGACCGGCGCGGCCGGGACGAACTCATGCCGCTTCACGGAGGCATGAATCCGCACGGCAACATGCCCTGGGGCTATGGTTTCCCAACGCGGCCGGAGATACTTTCGGCCAGTCCGAACTTCGCCAACCTCTTGCATTCCTTTCGCCGGCGAAAATGGCTGGCCATCTTTTTCGGCTTGGTGTTGGGCGGATCGCTGGCGGGCTTGGCCTGGTTCTACCTCCCGACCAAATATGAGTCGGCGGCCTTGTTGCAAGTGAAAGTTGCGAACCCGAGCATTTGGAATCAAGAATCCGGATCGGACTGGGAACTCTATAAGCGTAACGCGTTGGCCCAGATCAAGGGGGAATTGGTCATCAACAAGGCCCTTGAGGACAAGGGGCTGTTGGACCTTCCGGTCATCAAGGAGAACAGCGCCGACCTCACGAATTGGTTGCAAGAGGCACTGATCGTCGATTATCCGCAAAACGGCGAATTGATGCGCGTCGCGATTCGCAACGAAGATCCGAAAGGGCTCGATTTGATCGTTAGCGCGGTCGTCGAAGCATTCATGAAGGAAACCGTCGGCAAGGAGCGAACGGACAAGCTCGCCAAATACGACGACCTCGACAAAAAGTTCCGGGCTTATAAACAAGAGGTCCTCGATAAGCAGCGCCAGCTCTACGAATTGAATAAGTCGATTGAGTCGATCGGCACCAACGACGCCGAGTCGGCGAAAGTGAAATACAAGATGGAACTCAACACGCTCGATTCGTTCATGCAGACTCGCTCCGATATTCAAAAGCAGATTTTCGATATCAGTCTCAAGGCCGATATGGCCGCGTTGATGAAAAAGAACGCCGAGAACAACAACATACCGGAGACGGATATCGAAGCGGCCGTCTCGCGAGATCCGCGAATCCAGCAGGCGTCGAACGAATTGGCTGAACTCACCCGCGCGCAGCACGAAGTCGAGCGTTCGGTAACTCACAAGACCGATCCGGCCGCTGTCCGGATTCGGGACCAGATTGCCGGGGTCCGTCAGACCATGGACGAGATCAAGAACGAAGATCGGCAGCAAGTGATCGAGCTATACAAGAATCAAGGCGACAGCAATAGCTCGGCCATGCTGGCGCTCAATTTGGAAAAGAATTTGCTGATCGAACAATACAACAAACTCTCGCAACAAATCACCGCCCAGGCGGACGAAGTTCAAAAGCTCGAGCATTTCAGTGGCGACGCTGACCAACTTCGCGCGGACATCGATCAACGTCAAGCACTCATCCGCGATATGAACAATAGTCTTGAGCGCTGGAAGATCGAGTTGGACGCACAGCAACGGGTCACCGTGATGGTGCCGGCCAGCAGTCCGGTCGTCGTCAAACCCTACCAGCGAGCTATCGCCACGGGATTTGCCGGTTTCGTGGGTTTCGGGCTGGCGCTCTTTGGAGTCACCTTTTTCGAGTTCCAATCACGAAAGCTCAACGCGCCGCATGAGCTGATCGACGGATTGGGCATTCGCGTGATGGGCGACCTGCCGGCCCTGCGGCGGCGCATTGGGCTGCGGCAGCGACCGCGTCGAATTACGCATGGCCTCGTGGCCGAATCGATCAACAGCATTCGGGCGACGCTCGTGCGGAATTCGCGCCTCGGATCGTCGAACGTGTTTCTCGTCACCAGCGCCGGCGAGCAAGAGGGCAAGACCACCGTGGCCAGCCAGTTGGCCGCGAGTTTGGCCCGCTCGGGCCGCAAAACATTGCTGCTCGATGCCGATCTGCGTCATCCGGGCGCGCACCTCGTCTTCGGCCTGGACAACGAAGAAGGCTTTTGCGAGCTGCTCCGCGACGAGGCGGAAGTGGACGAAGTGATTCGTCCCACGCCGGCAGACCATTTGTGGATGGTCTCAGCCGGTCGCTGCGACGCCGTGGCCGTGATGGCCTTGGGCAAGGAAGCGGCCGCGGAGGTCATCGGCCAGCTCGAAGCCCGATTCGAGTTTATCGTGATCGACACCGGTCCGGTGCTGAAAGTGGCCGATGCGCTGCTGCTCGGCCCGCACGTGGACGGGGCGATCCTGTCAGTATTGCGGGATGTGAGCCGCATTCACAAGGTGTATGAAGCCAACGAAAGGCTCAAGTTGGCTGGAGTGAAAGTGGTCGGAGCGGTCGTCAACGGCATCGAAGACCGCGGCAGCTTCGATCGATATCACGTCGTCGAAGCGCCGGCCGCGTAACATCGTTCAGGAACCTAACCCATGAAGCGTCTGTTCGCGTTCGTGCCCTTCATCGTGGCCTTGCCGATTGTGGTTTATTCCGCCGTGTGGCAGGGGAATCAAACCGAGCGGTGGGGGACTTTTCCAG